>VBGU01000034.1 GCA_005881085.1 Chloroflexota bacterium
ACGGCCGGCGATCTCAAGCGCATGGAGCAGTCGCGCAAAGAGCTGATCGGGATGCTCGGCCACGACATCCGCAACCTCGCCAACAGCGTCGTCGCGTTCATGCAGCTGGTCCGGATGGGGCAGCTCAAGCCCGGCCGTCAAGAGTTCGACGAGCTCCTCCGACTTTCGGAGTCGAACATCAGCGAGCTCCTGCGGATGGTCAACGCCCTCCTCGACGTCTACAAGATGGAGGAAGGCAAGCTCGAGGCGATGCCGCAGTCCATCGCGCTCTCCGCGCTCGCCGAGCGGAGCGTCGCGCAGGTGGTGCCCGAGGCGCTTGCGAAGGGCATCCAGGTGGAGAGCGCACTTCCGCAGGACGCCAACGTCTTCGTCGACGACGGCCTCATCGTGCGCGTCCTGACGAATCTTCTCGCGAACGCGGTGAAGCACACGCCGAGCGGCGGGAAGGTCAGCATCGAAAGCGCGCGCGACCGCACCCTCGAGCGGTCCATCGTCGTACGCGTCCGTGACACCGGACCCGGCGTCAACGCGGAAGACGCCCCGCACATCTTCGATCGCTTCTACCAGGGCGCAGGCCGGAGCCGCGGAGGCACCGGGCTCGGTCTCGCGTTCTGCAAGCTCGCCGTCGAGCTCCACGGCGGCACCATCAGCGTGGTCAATCCCGGCGAGCCCGGCGCGATCATCCAGTTCACGCTGCCCTCCGCCGACGCAGCAGCGGGGCAATAACCGCATGTTCCGCCGAGTCATGCGCGATGCGTTCCCGCTTAAGCGCGGCGAGTGGGGCCTCGGCCTCTTCCTGTACGGCCTGCTGACACTCATGGTCGCCGCGGACTGGGTCGGCAAGCTCGGGGCGGACTCGCTGTTCGTCAAGCGCTGGGGCGTGAACTACGTCCCCGTTATGTACATCGTTACGCCCGTCGCGATGCTCGCGGTGTCGGCGATGATCTTCTTCTTCGTCGATCGCGTCCGGCGCAGGACCCTCCTCCTCTGGTACGTCGCCGGCGTCACGCTCCTTTCGATCGCCATCCAGGCGGGCGTCACGTTCCAGGGGCAGCTCGAGAACGGCTGGATCGTCCAGCCCATCTCGTATGTTTTCGCCCACGGCGTCAAGGAGACGATCTACATCCTCTTCTGGGTGTACGCCGGAAACCTCTACGACGCCGCCCAGTCGAAGCGTCTGTTCCCGTTCTTCGCGGGCTCGGTGCTCGTCGGCAAGATACTCGGCGGCGCGATCGGCGCAGGCATCGCGCCGGTGATCCACGCCGAGAATTTCATCGGCGCGCAGGCGGTGGGCTTCCTCGTCTGCTTCGTCGGCCTCCTGATCTATCGCGGCCTTCCCGAGGGGCACGGGAGCCGTCTCGAGGAGGAGGGCCCGAAGGGGCTCGGGGCGAGCGTCAGGGACTCGGTCGAGGGGTACCGCGCGGTCGCATCGGACCGGATGCTCAGGACGTTCGGCGTCGGCGTCTTCTTCTGGTACTTCCTCATGCAGTTCGGGAACTTCCTCTATCTGGTCGGCCTCGACCAGTCGACCGCGGGCAGCGGAACCGGCAGCGAGGACCTGTTCAGCCAGCTGTACGCGTCGGTCTACACGAGCTCGTCGCTCGTCGCGCTCTTCATCCAGAGCGTCTTCACCGGCGCGTTGCTCCGGCGTTTCGGGATCGCGCGCGTCCTGTTCGTCCTACCGCTCTGGTTCCTCGGCTCGTACGCGGCCGCGACGGTGAACTTCAACATCATCACGGCGATCGCGATCCAGCTCAGCGAGCGGATCGTGATCCCCGCGATCCACCGCCCCGCGACCGAGCTCGTGTACAGCCAGGTCGCCGCGGCGATCCGGCCGCGGGCCCGCGCGTTCCTCTCCGGCGGCGTGAACGCCTTCGGCAACTTCGCCGCGGCCGTTGCCCTCCTCGCGGGGCTGCAGCTACACGACAACCAGATGCTGCTCGGTGTCGCGACCGGTCTCTCGGGCGTGTACCTCTACAACGCCTGGCACATGATGCGGCTCTTCGGCCGGCGGATCCTCGAGAACATCACCTCGGTCGACCCTGACGTCAGGTTGAGCGCCGCGGAGATCCTCGAGACCGAGCACGAGGCCCTTCCGGAGGACCTGCTGCGCGCGCTCAACGGCGCGATCCCGGCGGACGTGGAGCACGGAGTGCGCGTCGCGCTCACCAGGCGCGGTCTGCTCGCGGTGGCGGCCGATGCGACCGAGTAGGGTGAGCACGAAAGTGCCGACCACCACCGCCCCGGCACACGAGGCGGATGCCGAGCGCCGCCACGAACACCGTTTTCAGGTGAGCGAGAGCATCGCGCGGCTCGTGATGCGCACGACCGCCAACAACCTTCCGCTCTCGCGAGACGACCGCCCCTACCAATGGTCGACCACGACGTACTGCGACACGGTGAGTTGGTCCATCTTCCGTGCCGCCGAGAAGGGCTCCGCGATGCAGCTCCGTATCCGTGAATATCACCGCACCCGGCCGCGCGAGGTCCTGAACCCAGGGACGGCGTGGATCGAGTTCAAGGACGACGAGCAGGACACCTCGCTCAAGGAGCGGTTCGGCGTGTCGATGGACGTCGCGCGGTCCTTCCTGCGTGGCAGCACGACGCTCCCCGATCCCGAGCACGGACTCGCCGAGCGGGCTGTCCGCCTCCTGAAGGATGGGGCGCGACCGGTCGCCGTGACCCAGTACAACCGCCTCGCCTACAACTCGCTCGACTCGTCGCTGCGGATCACCGCCGACCACAACCTCATGTATTTCGCGCTCCCGTGGGAATCGCGCGGCGATTCCGGGGAAGTGCCCTCTCCGCTGGGCTCGCTGCTCTCCATGGAGCCCGACGTGATCGTCGAGATGAAGTGGTACGCCGAACTCCCGCACTGGGCGATCGACCTGCATGCGTACCTCAAGGAAAACACCCGCGAAGAGCGTCCCTCGAAGTTCATCGTGGCGATGCGGTGGCTCCTCGGCGAGACTGATGGGACGAAGAAACCGAAGAAGAAGTGAAAGCGATAGAGGAAGCGGTCCGCTCTGACGCACCGGCGACCCGCGTGGTAGTCGTCGAAGACGACCAGGCGTCCGCCGATGTGCTCCAGCGACGCCTCCAGGCGAACGGCATGGTCGTCTCGGTGGCGCACGACGGCAAGCGGGGCATCGAGCTGGTCGAGGAGCTCCTGCCGGATCTCGTGCTCCTCGACGTGATGCTGCCCGACACCGACGGCTACGACGTCTGTCTCCGGATCAAGAGCAACACGGCGACCTCGCCGATCCCGGTGATCTTTCTGTCGGCACGGGGCGAGGTCGTGGACAAGGTCCGTGGTCTCTCGTGCGGGGCCGCCGATTACATCACCAAGCCGTTCCAGGCGGCGGAGCTCCTCGCGCGGATCGATGCCGTGCTCGGTCAGGCGCGCAACCCGCGCACACCTCGCCTCGGTCGTCCGATCGAACGCGCTCCCGGCGAGCGTCTCGTGGCCCGCGTCGCGATCGCCGATGCCGCGCTCCGCGAGCACGTCGAGCAGCTTCTTCTTTCACGGTTCGATCTCGCGGACGCGACCGACACGCCCGACGTCGTTCTGGTCGAAGGGAACGCCGCCATCCCGGCGGACCTGCCTGAGGATGTGGCGGTCGTCCACGTGAGCACCGGCCGCGGCGGCACCGATGGCGCCGAGGTCATTCCCGTCGATGCGCAGCTTCCGCGGATCATCGACCTGCTGGTTCGCGAGCGCAGCCTCGACCACGATCTGCAGGCGGCGGCCGAGGCGCTCATCGTTCTCGCGGCCGCGCTCGGCTCGCATGACCGGCCCGGCCCGGGACACGGAGAGCGTGGCGCTTCGCGCGCAGTCCAGATCGGCCGGGCCCTGGGCCTGGACGAATCGACGCGTATGACGATTCGCCTAGGCTCGCTGCTGCGCGATGTCGGAAATGCGCGCGTGCCCGCCGCGATCCTCGCGAAATCGGGCGAGCTCTCGCCGGAGGAGCGTGCCATGCTCGAGCGCCACCCGATCCTCGGTGAGGAGATCCTGTCAGGCTTCAAGCGCCTTTCCGGCCTTCTCCCCATCGTGCGCCATCATCACGAGCGGCTCGATGGATCCGGCTATCCGGACGGGCTTCGCGCCGAACAGATCCCGCTCGAAGTGCGGATCGTGAGCGTCGCGGACCGGTTCGAGGCTCTCGTCGCGGACCGCGCGGACCGGCCCGCGGTCACCGAGACCGAAGCCATCCGAATCCTTCAGAGCGCGGTGGCGCGCGGCGAGCTGGACGCCGCTGTCGTCGCGGCGCTCGCGAGCAAGGTGCGGTCGGGTGGTGAGCGCTGATGGCTGAGACCATCCGCGTCGTCATCGTCGACGACGAGCGGCTCTTCGCCGAGCTCCTGCGTGTCGCGCTTCGCGCGGCCGAAGGGATCGAGGTGCTCGCCGTCGTCCACGACGTGAAGTCGGCGATCGTCGCGCTCAACGAGCACCGTCCAGACGTCGTCATCGCCGACTACCACCTGCCCGACGGCACCGGCGCCGATCTCGCTCGCGCCGTGCGGGGCTCACTTCCCGATACGTCGGTGCTTGTCCTCACAGCGGATCCCTCCGCCGTGACGCTGAACGACGTCGCACGCTCCGGGGCGGTCGGGCACATGACCAAGGGCCGCGGCCTGACCGAGGTCGTCGACAGCGTCCGGGCGGCGGCATCGGGCGAGATCCTGTTCGCGCCCAGCGAGCTTCAGCGGCTCCTGCTCGAGAGCGCGGCCTCGCGAAAGATCATCGAGCCGCTCACCGCTCGAGAGCTCGAGGTGCTCCGGCTCCTCGCGAGCGGAACGAGCACGACCGCCGCGGCCGAGTCGCTCGGCATATCGACCGCGACCCTGCGAGCGCACGTGCAGGCGGTGCTGCGAAAGCTCGGCGCCCACTCTCGCCTCGAGGCGGTGGCGGAGGCCGCTCGCCTCGGGCTGGTGACCCTCGAATCCTGGACACGCGATCGCATCGGTCCCCCGCGCGGGGGATCGGGTCCTTCCCCCGAACGGTCATAACTCCATCCATTCGGGTGGTAGGCACCCTATGACCCACCGCTAGCATCGGAGGCGCAAGAAATGGCGAAGCTACTCGTGGCCGACGACCTCGTGCCCATCCGTCAGATGGTCCGCATCACCCTGTCCACGCAGGGGTGGACCATCGTCGAAGCGAAGAACGGCAACGAGGCGCTCGACCTCGTCCGCTCTGAGAAGCCCGACCTCGTCCTCCTGGACGTCGACATGGGGCCCGGCCCCAACGGTTTCGACGTGTGCCGACAGATCAAGGCTGACGAGGCCACCAAGGACATTCCCGTCGTGATGCTCACCGCGCACGAGAGCGACAGCGACCGCGCGATCGGGTTCGCGGCCGGCGCGACGCAGTACCTCACCAAGCCGTTCGGGCCGCTCGAGCTCATCGACACGATCCGCGGCATCCTGGCGCACAGCTAGAGCAGAAGCGATGAGCGGCGACGACGACACCAAAGACATGGTCGAGACGGTGGACGTTTCGCCGCGCGAGGGCGAGAGCTCCATCCCGCAGGCTCCAGGGGCGGACGTCTTCCGGCAGCTGCTCCATCAGGCCGTGCGCGTCGCCGACATGGCGAACTCGCAGGCGATGCGCATGGCGCTCGACTTCGCGAAGGTCTACGAGCGCGAGCAGGGTGTCCGCAAGGAGTTCGAAAACCAGCTCAAGCAGATGACGCTCATGGAGAAGCAGGCGACCCGCTACGCGGAAGACCTTGCGGGGATGCTTCGGAGCGAGCGCGAGCGCCGGCAGGAGCTGGAGCGCGCGCTGGAGCAGGAGCGGATCGCGAGCGAGGAGCTGCGGCGCACGGGCCTGCAGGGCATCAGCCACCTGCTGCTCGCCGCGACGATCAAGGACCGCACGACCGGGACGCACCTGCAGCGCGTTCGCCGGTACGTCGAGGCGATCGCCGAGCGTCTCGGTCTGCCCGAGGACCTGGTCGAGGAATTCGGTTACTCGAGCGTCATGCACGACGTCGGCAAGATCCACACGCCCGACCACATCCTTCAGAGCGAGCACGTCTTGTCAGACGACGAGTTCAGCGTGATCAAGCAGCACTGCATCGACGGCGAGAAGATGCTCGGTACAGCGCGATTCTTCGAGACCGCACGCGCGATCGCGCGCGAGCATCACGAGCGTTGGGACGGCAAGGGCTACCCGGACGGGAAGAAAGGCGAGGAGATCTCGCTCGCTGCCCGCATCGTCTCGATCGCGGACGTATTCGACGCGCTGACCTCGAAGCGTCCGTACAAAGAAGCGTGGTCGGCCGAAGCCGGTCTCAAAGCGATCGAAGCCGGAGCGGGGGAGCGTTTTGACCCCGAGATCGTCGCCGGGTTCATCGCCTTGGCCGGGGAGGGCGTGCTCGAGCGCATCAGTTCGGAGGTCGCCGCCTCAGAAGACGAAGACCACTCCGGAAGCTCAGCCAAGTAATACTCGCGCCCGCGGCGACGCTCACCACCACTGAGAGCGCAACGAAGACCGCAAGGGTCACGATCAGCAGACCCCCGAGCCCGTAGTCGCCGAGCACCCCACCCAGATAGTCGCGAACCAGGTACGCGCGGATGCTGCCGCCGATCACTCCCGCGCCGGCGCCGACGGACATCCCGATGCCGAGCACCGCGCCCTCACGAGCGCCATCGCGCGCGAGGAACCATCCGAGCGCGGCATAGACCGCGACGGACAGCGCGATTCCGATGACGGTTAGCGCGGCGCCGCCGGTGCTCAACGCCGGACGGCCTCGGCCGGGCAGCTGCGACAGCTGGTCGTTACTGATGAGCGCTTCGGCGGTTCCGATCCCGACGAGAGCGACGACCGCGAGGACGATCAGCGTCGCACGCACGCGCGGACCATCGGGCGCGGGGCTTGCTCCGTCAACCGGACGTGCCAGAGACGGATCCTCCCGCCCCGGCGCCGGAGCCGGGCCACCACTATCCGGAGCTACCCGAGACCAAGAGCCTTGGCGCGTGGCGGGACGCGGCGGCGCATTGCCAGGCTTGCGATCTTTGGAAGAATGCGACGCAAACGGTGTTCGGCGACGGCCGCCGCCGGGCGACAAGGAGGACATCGCCGGTAAGCCTTTCGTCGGGCCGGCGGGGCGCGTGCTGGACGAGGCGCTTGCGGCCGCAGGTATTGACCGCGACACGGTCTACGTGACCAATGCCGTGAAGCACTTCAAGTGGCGACCCGCCGGAAAGCGACGGCTTCACGAGAAGCCGAATCGCAGCGAGATCGCGGCCTGCCGGCTCTGGCTCGACGCCGAGATCGGCATCTTGAACAGGTCGTCGTGTGCCTCGGTGCGACCGCCGCGCAGGCCCTCATTTCGCCGAACTTCAAGGTGACCCAGCAGCGCGGGAAACTCATCCCGTCGCCGCTTGCCCCGCACGTTATGGCGACGGTCCACCCGTCGTCGATCCTCCGCGCGCCTGACGGGGCCGCGCGCGAACGCGAGATGAAGCTCTTCGTCGCCGATCTGCGGGCGGTCGAGAAGGTCATACGCGGACTCGGGTGAGCTCCTCTTCCCCGCGCATGACCGCTGTGCCCGCGAGTGCAAGCGCGCCGACGATGCCGACGAAGGCCCACGCCGCGACGAATCCCCAGGTCTGCACCGCGAAGCCCATCACCGGCGCACCGATCATCACGCCGGCCGTGCCGCCGATCGCAGCGAGGCCCTGGGCCGCACCCGGCGCGCGGGGCAGCGATGCCGCCGCGGTGTTGAAAACAGCAGCGTAGGGGAGGCCCACGCCGACTCCGAGGACCACCGCGCCCGCGAGCGCGAGGGCGAGCGGACGACCGGGAATGGCGAGAAGCCCGACGCCGGAGACGAGCGCAATGTCGCCGAGGCGCATCACCGCTTTCGTGCGAAGCAGCCCTCTCGTCACCAGGACGCCGCCGAGCGGCCGGGTAAGGAAAGCCAGAAGCAGGAGAAGTGACCCGAGGACTCCCGACAGAGCGAGGGGCAGCGCGAACTCGCGAAGGAGATACACGGTGATCCACGACCCCGCTGCGATCGCCATTCCGAAACCGGCTGCGTGCTGAAGACTCATCAGCCAGCAATTCGCGCACCGGAGCGCGTCCATCATGCTGCCCGCCCGGCGAACAGGTGGGACCGAGGGCGCGAAGGCGATCCATAGCAAAAGGATCACGACGAGGCTGGCGGCCTCGGCAGCGAATGAACCGCGCCAACCGCCGAGAGCGCCGGCGAGGGTCGGGGTGGAGAGCAACGCCAGCGCGGAGCCGAGCGGGAAGCCCCCGCCGTAGAGACCAAGACCGAAGTGCGGCTGCGCCTCGCCATAGAGCCCGGTGATGAAGCGGGTGGTCGCCACGAACGCGAGCGCGGAGCCACCACCCTGGATCGCCTTCGCGAAGAGGAGGAGCGGAAAGCTCGTTCCGATCGCGAAGAGCGTGGTTCCGACGGCCGCAGCGGCCAGACCGACCGCGATCACGCGTTTGGATCCGACCCGGTCAGGCAGGCCGGTCGTGAAGAGCGTCGCCGCGAAGTACGCCGAGAAGAGCGCCGTCGGGAGGAGACCGGCCTGAACGTCGCTCAGGCCAAGCTCCGCGCTCAAGAGAGGTAGAAGGGCGGCCTGGTCGGCGTAGGTAAAGCCGAACGCGATCGCCCCGGCAGTGGCCAGCGCGACGCCCGTCGATCGCACCCGCGCACCCTACGGGAACGGCTGGCCCGAGCCCGAACGTGTCGAAAGTGCCGAATCCGGCCTTGACTATTGGTGCAAGCGGTATTACATGTAATTGCAGTAGCGGAATCAGGAGGCTGATGTGGCAACAACAGAAGAGGTCAAGGGCTGGCTCACCGGACGGCTCCCGAAGGAGTGGTTCGCGGGAGCGCCCGAGATTCGCATGGACGAGGACGAGATCTGGGTCATCGGCACGCTGCCGGAAGTCCAGGGATCTGGTGGCGCCGACGCCGTGAAGGCGGCGCGCGAAGGCGCGATCCAGCGATTCCGCGAGGGCACGCGCGACGAGCGAGTCAAGATCGCCGACGAAGCGCGCCAGCGGTTCGGAAAGAACCTCGCCTGGGGCGCGAAGGTCGGGGACCAGACCGCGCTCTTCACGCACATGGCGGTGCCTGTCATGACCCGGCTGCGCCTCCCGGAGCGCGAGCTGCTCGACACGCTCGTTCGCTCGGGCGTGGCCCGCAGCCGCTCGCACGCCCTCGCGTGGTGTGTGCGTCTCGTGGCGAAGAACGAGTCCTCGTGGATCACCGAGCTGAAGGAAGCGCTTTCGAAGGTGGGAGACGTCAGGTCACAGGGGCCGCTCAACTAATGGCGACCGAAGTTCGCGAAGCGCTCAGGGCCGAGCCCGATCCGGCGAGCGCGCTGCTCGACGCGTACTCGCAAGCCGTCATTCGCGTCGTCGAACGGGTCTCGCCGAGCGTCGTCAACGTCCGTCGCGGCCGGAGCGGCGGCAGCGGCGTGATCGTCGCCCCCGATGGCTACGCACTCACGAACGCGCACGTGGTCGACGGGGCGCGCGAAGT
>VBGU01000035.1 GCA_005881085.1 Chloroflexota bacterium
CTTGACCTCGATCTTGTACTGGATCCGTCGCAGGAACGCTTCATCCACCAGCGAAGAGGGCGTGCGGTTCGTCGCGAAGACAAGGAGCACGTCGAACGGGACCTCGATCTTTCGGCCGTCGGAGAGCGTGAGGAAGTCGACGTCGCGGTCGAGCGGGACGATCCAGCGGTTGAGGAGCATCTCTGGCGACGCGCGCTGCCGTCCGAAGTCGTCGATGAGCAGCACGCCGCCGCTCGCCTTCATCTGGAAGGGCGCCTCGTGCACCTTCGAGTTCGCGTCGAATGTCAGGTCGAGGTCTTCGAGCGTCAGCTCGCCACCGACCTCCACGAACGGACGCGCGATCGGGACCCAGCGTCGGTCGAACCGCGCATCGAGCGCGACGAGCGGGCGATGGCGCGATGGGTCGAAGACCCGAATGATCTGCTGACCGACGAGGATCGCGTATGGCAGGACGATGCTCCCGCGGAGCATCGTCGCGAGGGTCTCCGCGATCGAGGACTTCCCGGTGCCGGGAGGTCCGAAGAGGAAGATCGAGCGCCCGCTGTTGATCGCGGGACCGAGCTGGCGAAGAGTTTTCTCGGGAAGGACGAGATGGTGGAGCGCCTTGCGGATCTCGTCGAAGGTGACCTGCATGCTGCCGATGGACTGCGCGCGAACGCGATTGACGTACGCGGGTAGCGGGACTGGCGCGGCCCCGACGTAGCCGTTCTTGGCGAACGCTTCGCGCGCGCGCTCCTGGCCTTTCGCGGAGATCACGTAGATGTAGGTCGCCGCCGCCGTCCCCGAGCTGCCCTTGACCTCGACGAGGTGCTCCGCCTTGAGGAACTCGAGGATGGCGAGGAGGATCTTGGCGAGCGGCAGGCAGATCACGTCGGCCAGGTCGGCCGCGGTCGCCTGGCCCTTTTGGTAAAGGATCTTCAGGACGAGGTCGGCGATGAAAGCCTGGGTGAGACCGGTCTCCTCGATCGCGACCGGGGCGATCGGGGCGGGAGCCTCCGCGGATGATGTCGCGGCCGGTGCCAGTTGGGGCACGCGCTCCAGTAATGCCATCTTCACAACACTCCCGCTCGTCTGTTTAGCGTTCGGTGAGTTTAGGGGTGGCCGGTCTCCCCTCTATGGGGGAAATCGTTTCAATCAGTAACGGGCGATGCGGTCGGCGTGATGGGCCCCGCTACCATTGGCCCACGGCCTAATCCATCAGGAGCGGGGAAACCACCACCGGGGCGAAACCTGCGCACGCAGGACGGGCGCTAAGCACGCCGCCCGAGCCCGACAGCTAACCTCGCAGGCTCCGCGTGATCACCGCGGAGGTCTCGCAATGTTGGGAATCCTCGAGCGAATCTTCTTCTATCAGTGCGCGTGCTGCGACAAGTCGGTCCCATTCGGGCGCTACATGGACGGCGCGTACTACTGCCTCGAATGCTCTCGCGGGGAGCACCGTCACGCCGGCTGGGGTAGCAAAGCCGCTTAGACCGCGGCCACTTCTTTTGCCACCGTTCCGGCTGAGCCGTCGACCGTGACGTGCTCGCCCGTCGCGATGCGACCGGTGGCGTCGGGCACTCCGACGACGGCGGGGATGCCGTATTCGCGCGCGACGACGGCGCCGTGCGACATCATCCCGCCCATCTCCATGACCAGGGCGCCCGCGGTCAGAAAGAGCGGCGTCCAGCCCGGATCTGTCGACGGAGCAACGAGAACCTCCCCAGGTTCGAGCCGCGCGCCGACCGGCGAGAGGATCACGCGAGCGATCCCGCGCGCGATCCCCGGAGAAGCCGGCGTCCCGCGGATCCCGCCGGCCGTCGCCGCGGGCAGCTCGGTCTCCGCGTCGGTGCCATCGGAGAGAAGCACGCGCGGGACATGACGACGGCCTTGCTCGCGCCGATAGAGCGCGCGGCGGTCAACAACGGTCCGGCGCAGGTCTTCGCCAGCGATCGCGTGGCGCAGCTCAGGCAAGGTCAGGAAGAACGCGTCGTCGGCCGCGTCGAGCAGTCCCCGTTCGGCGAGCTCCGCTCCCACCGGCGCGATGAGCGCGTGGCCGAGTGCGAAGACACGCATGATCTGGAATTTCGGTTGCTCGCGCAGACCGCCGAGGAGCCGGACCCGCCCCAGAAGGAAGCGCAGGATCGCGCGACGCGGGCCGTGGACGCGCGACGCGAGCGTTTTGATCATTGCCTCCGCCTCGCGCGCACCGCGCGCGAACTGCACGTCCGGTGCGGTGGCCTCATCACCCAGCCGGAGATAGTTCGCGATCGCCCCGAGCAGATGCGCTGGATCTTCGGACCAGCGCTTCACTCCCAGATCGATCTCCGCGATCGCGCGGTGCCCGTAGCGTTCGAGAAAAGCGGCTAGCTGCTTTTGGAGCTGGGCCGGGAGTGTTCCGGCACGGTACTGCGCCGAGAGCTCGGCGGGAGGCCGCGTGCGCAGAGCATCGCGCGACGCTGGATCCTCGCGCGCGGCCCGCGCGATCTCCCAGAGCCCGAGGTCCATCTCGGTCGTGGGGTTGTAAGGCAAACCGCGAAGCACGGTCTGCAGCTCGCCCGGTCGCGCGCGGCCGCCGAGCACGCGGCCCGCGAGCGCGTAGCTCAGCACGCCGGGGATCACGATGCCGACCAAGCGGGGAAAGAACCGCGGTGGGAAGGTGAGGATGAGCTGCTCATACGCGTCGAGCCGCTCGGCGGATGTTTCCGGAATGCGAACGCTCGAAATAGCTCGATCAAGCTCGGCCAGCACTCTCTTTCGCGTGGCGTCCGGTCGCAGCATCGTGCGCACCGCGCTCTGCGGCGCACCGGTGCGGAGAGCTGCGGCGAGGGTCAGCAGGCGGGAGCGCGACGCCGATCCGTGCGGTCGCAAACGCGGGTCGTCGAGAAGCTTCGTGAAGATCGCCTTGCTTCGAAACTCCATCACGTTCATAACGCGAGGAGGTAGCTCTCTTCCGAACGGATCGCGGAGCACGGGCGTCAGGTCGATGAACACGCGCAGTCCTGATTCGGCGTAGATCGACGCGCCCGCAGCCGGATCTCGGACCGGCCGCCCGAACGCCGTCGCGAAAGCGGAGCTCAGGAGCCGGAACGTCTGCAGGCCCAAAGGCGTGAACGGATCGAACACGCCCTGCGCGACGTTCGCCGAGAAGTACACGCGTAGATCGTTCTCGTCGTCGGGTGCGTTCGGCGGAAGCGGGTACAGCGTGGTTATGTCGCGCGACTGCACGATCCAGAGCTTCCCCGCCCTGTCAATTGCCCACTCGATGTCCTGCGGACGGCCGAAGTGCTCCTCGATCCGCGCTCCGAGCGCGGCGATTTCGCGGAGCTGCGCGTCGCTCAGGATGTCGCCGCGTCGCTCGAGGACCGCGCCGGATCGGGTGTTCACGACAAAGTGGTCGGGGTTCACTGATCCCGAAACGAGCTGCTCGCCCAAGCCCCGAACCGCTTCGATCGCAGCGCGCTTGCGGCGGCCGGTTATGGGATCGGCGGTGAAGAGCACACCCGCACTCTCCGCATCGACCATCCGCTGCACGACCACCGCGAGCCGAAGGCCTTCCGTCGGCACGTCGTGGGTCTGGCGGTACGTGACAGCGCGGTCGTTCCAGAGCGACGCCCAGCACTTGCGCACCGCGTCGAGGACGGCGTCTTCGCCGGAGACGCCGAGCATCGTGTCCTGCTGGCCGGCGAAGCTCGCATCGGGCAGGTCCTCGGCCGTCGCCGACGAACGGACCGCGACCGCCGTCGCGCCGAGGGCCCGGTACGCGTCGCGGACCGCCTCGGCGATCCCTGCGGGGACAGGCGACGCGGCGAGACGCACGCGCGCGGTCGCGGGCGTTTCTCCCGTCACACCGGCGGCCTCAGCGGCGAGCGCGTACGCCGCGGTCGTGATGACGAACCCGTCCGGCACTGGAAACTGAGCGCGCCGCAGCTCGCCGAGGTTGGCGCCCTTGCCGCCTGCTTCGGGCAGATCCGCGGCGGTCAGCTCATCAAGCGACCGAACGAGCACCAGCCGATGCTAGGCCGCATCGAAACATCTGCGGCTCCCGAACGTCATAGCGTTTGGTGATCCGGCGCGCATTGGTCATCGGCGCAGCGCTCCTACTCGTCTCGTGCGGCACTCGTCTCGAGGACGAGCAGGGCGGCGCGGGTACCGGTCGTGAAGCCGTACGCCCGAGCGAACCGACGATCGCGTACATCCAGGTCGGCGCGGATCCGATCGTTCGCGAGGATCGGCCCGCCTACCTGCGCTTCCCCGGAGATGCACCGGTCCGGCTCGGGGACGGCCAGCAGTTCGCGACCGCGGGACCGGAGACGGTTCTCTTCGAGCGATTCGACGGCCACGTCCAGGCGTATCACGTCGCGCGGGCTCCGACGCTCATTTACGAGCGAATGAACCAGGGCGGACCTCCACGCGGGATCGCGTTCGGCGATGAGATCTATGAGATCCAGCACGGCCGGCTCATGGCGACGAACGGACACGGTGCGACGCGTGAAGTTAGCGTGCCCCCGGCGATCCCCGGCCCTTCGGTCTCTTGCGGGTACGAAAAGTCAATCGTCCTTGATCCGAAGGCATCGGTGGTCTGGGGCCTCGCGACGATCGGGGCGCACCTTTTTGCATTCTCGGCGACGCCGGCCAACGGCGCGGTCTTCGATCTGACAGATGGTCGCCGCTTGGATCTCCTTGGTAGCGGGCCGGCGATCGCGATGGCCGCCGGGACCGACGGCAAGCTAGACGCGATCACTGCGGAGCAAGAGTGTGGATCTCATCAGCTGATCGTGCGGCGGATCGATCCAATCACTATGCGCGAGGAAGCTTCGATCGTTACTGCGAGAACCTTTCCGTTCGACCGGATCGAGCTTGTCTCCAGCACTGCCGGGACCACATATGCCCACCTCGTCACAGCTACCGGTGCCGAGTTCCTCCGCGTCGATACGCGATCGGTGACGCCGGTCGCATTGCCGCCAGACAGCGGTCTCATGACCAGCGCCGCACCCGACGGGTCGATCTGGCTGTTCGGCGGACGGGCGCGCAACGCCCTCAGCCGATTCGACCCAGCGACCGGCCGGGTCGACCGCGTCCCCGCCGCAGACGCGCCGGATGGCGCGTTTGTCGACGCCGTCGTGTTTCCGAGCGTCGGCGACGGTCGCTAGGCGCCCACGTTGGTGCGCAGTTTACATGCGCGACTCGTGCATTTAAACTGCGCGGTGTGGATGAATCACGCGAGACGTTTGAAGGACCGCTAGCCGCTCTCGGCCAACTCTTGGAGGAGCGCGGCTGCGCTATGAGTTGTACGCCGTTGGCGGCGGGGCGTTGCAGCTTCTGGGTCTAATCACTCGCCCAACGCGCGATATCGATATCGCTGGCAGGGTGGAGGGAGACCGCATCCTGCCCATGGCGACCTTGCCCCCGCCGTTGGCGCAGGCGATCGAGGACACGGCTCGTGTGTTCCGCATCTCACCGCAATGGGTCAATACAGGCCCGCGGTCGTTGCTGGACCTGGGTCTGCCGAACGGCGCGATCGACCGCGCGCATCGGCGCCAGTGGGGCGGCCTCGTCCTCAAGATCGCCGACCGGCGCGACCAGATCTTCTTCAAGCTTTATGCCGCTACTGATCAAGGCCCACGGAGCAAGCACTTCGAGGACCTCCGACGGCTCCAGCCGACGACTGCAGAACTGCGCGATGCTGCCGCGTGGGCGCAGACGCATGATCCCAGTGAAGGGTTCGGGGCCGAACTTCGCGCCGCTCTCCACGATCTCGGAGTCGCCGATGGCAAACGTTAGCGAGCTTCGCGATCAGATCCTCGAGACGCTCTGGAGCCAGTGGCACGAACTCGGTATTGCCGCGACCGTTCCGCGTCGGCACCAGAAGGACGTCATCGATCCTGAGGCATTGATCGCGTTTACGGCGACGCACAGCGATTTGGACCCCCGCCTCCGAGATGAATCGATCGATTGGGTCATTCGATATGGATCTCTGGTCTCCAAGGCCCGCCTGAAGAACGTTCTGGCTGATTGGGACTCGCTCGACAATTCCCTATTCCGGGAGTACGCGGCGACGGTAAACGCGAAGGCTGGCCTCGGATGGCCGGCGGGTCGAGCGCGAGCCCTTGCGTTTCGATCCCGCGCGCGCTCCTATCTGGAAGATCTCACTCGACCGGCGCTCCTCGCGTTACGGATCCGCGCAGTCTTCGGCGTTGGCGCACGTGCCGAGCTCATGCGTGTCTTGGTATCCCGTCCACAGGCTGCGATGACCGCGACGGAACTCTCCACAGAAACGAGCTACCGCAAACGAAACGTACTCAACGAACTCGAGCCCCTGAAGTTCGCGGGGATCGTGCGGAGCTTCCGGGCCGTCAACGCGGATCGATTCTCTCTAGCGAAGGCGGACGAGCTCGCCGGCCTCGTCGGTCCAGTGCCCCAAGGTACGACGCGCTGGACGCACACGTTCCGTGCGCTCGGCCTCCTCCTCGATCTTGCTCGACGCGCATCACGGCGCAGTGATCTTCAAAACGCCGTCGATGCCCTGAATCTCCTCGAGAAGAACCGGGAGATCTTCCTCGCTGCCGGAATGTACCCGCCACCACTCCCCGCTGGTGAGGCCGCGTGGAAGGCGTTTCTGGAATGGTCGATCGGCCAAGCGCGATCGCAATCAGGACTCTAGAGGGCCATCTATCGCACGCCGCGTCAGGGCTTGAACGCGGCACGCCCGGGATATTTCGCATCGGCACCCAGCTCGCGCTCGATCTCCATGAGCCGGTTGTACTTGGCGACGCGATCGGTGCGGGACAGCGAGCCGGTCTTGATCTGACCCGTGTCGAGCCCGACGGCGAGATCTGCGATCGTGGTGTCCTCGGTTTCGCCTGAGCGGTGCGAGATCACCGACGGAGCGTGCCGATCTGGTTCACCTTGATGAGGATGGCGTTCGCGGCCTTCTCCTTGATCCCGCGCTCCAGACGGGCGACGCTCGTCACGAAGAGGTCGTCCCCAACGAGCTGCATCCGGTCGCCGAGCGCGGCGGTCAGCTGCTTCCACCCATCCCAGTCGTCCTCGGCGAGCCCATCCTCGATCGACACGATCGGATAACGCTTCGCCCAGTCCGCGTAGAGGGCGACCATGCCCTTCGAGTCGAGCGAACGCTGCTCGCGCGCGAGCGCGTAGTCGCCGTCGCGGTACAGCTCGGTCGCCGCGGGGTCGAGCGCGATTGCGGCGTCCTCGCCGGCGCGATAGCCCGCGCGCTCGATGGCGACGAGCATGAGCTCGAGGGGCTGCTCGTTGGTCGCGAGTCCCGATGGCGCGAAACCGCCCTCGTCCCCCACCCCTGTCGACATCCCGCGCTCGTGAAGCACTTCC
>VBGU01000036.1 GCA_005881085.1 Chloroflexota bacterium
AGTGAAATCTGAGGGTGCGTCAGTCGAGGTCCGAAGTGCCGGAGCACGCAACGGACTGGCGCAGACGATCGCGGACCGGCTGGCGGAGCGGGCCTTTACGGTCTCGACCGTGAGCGACGGCGCGACCGGCCGCTCCGCCGTCCTCGTTCGCAACAGCTCGAAGCGCTACACAGCGAACGCGCTGGCTCAACAACTTGGTGGACTGCCGGTGGACGCCCTCTCCGGCAGCGAGACGACCGCCGCAGACATCGTCGTCCGAGTCGGCTCGGACTTCAGAGGGCTCGCGACTGACCTAGCGCGCTAAGCACACGCGTCGCGGCGCGGGTGGCACGGGGGAGCGGGTTGCGCGCGAGCCGCTAACCGGCCGCGCCAGCGGTGAGCGGAACCAAGTGGTGGGGAGCGGACCGGTAGGCGAGCGCGCGACCCCGACCCGCTACGCGGTCAGGGCCCCTACCCCTGGGACAGGACCCGCGCCGCGGAGCCGCTCTGGATCGCGCTAGGTCTTCTTCTTCGCTCTCTCGATGCGCTCGCGGTCGGCGAGCGCGTCCTTCACCGTACCGAACTTCGAGAGCGTCGCACGGCGGTCGTCCTGCACGCCCTTGCGAAAGGCCGGGTCGCTGGAATTGCGGCGGGCGAGATCGGCGTCGCGGCCGGCGGCGTCGATCGCACGCACGATGCGACCGAGAGCGTTCGGCTTCTTGAGCTTCTTCTTCGGGGTCAACGTTTGAGTCTGCCTCTTGTGCTTCGCACGTCGCAGCAAGCTATCGCTTGTAAACCGGCATGACCCACGCGCGGTATTGCGGCGCCTTGCCGCGAACGGCGTCGAAGTAGATCTCGCTCACCTTCATCGTGATCGGTCCGCGCTCGCCGTTGCCGATGGCGCGGTGGTCGATGCTCGTGACCGGCGAGATCTGCGCGCCTGTTCCGCAGAGGAAGACCTCGTCGGCGACGTAGAGCTCGGTGCGGTCGACCTGCCGGATCGCCGTCGGGATCCCGTTGTCGGCGGCGATCCTCAGAACGCATGCCCGCGTGATCCCCTCGAGGATGTTGTCGGTCCCAGGCGGAGTAATCAGCGTCCCGTCGCGGACAAGGAAGAGGTTCTCGGCGCTTCCTTCGCTCACGTGGCCGTCCTGCGTCAATACGATCGCCTCGTCGAAGCCCGCCTCCTGCGCCTCGGTCTTCGCGAGAGCCGCGTTCACATAGGCGCCGGTGATCTTGCTCCGCGCCGGGATCGCATTGTCGTCGGTGCGACGCCAGCTCGAGACGCTGCAGGAGATCCCTCGATCGATGTCGATGTACGTCCCGAACGGGACCGCGAAGACGGTGAAGGCGTCCTCGAGGTCGTGCAGTCGGACGCCGATGACCGGGCTCGACTTGTACGCGATCGGTCTGATGTAGGCGTCCTCGCGGTAATTGCATTTGCGAAGGAGCTCGAGCGTGATGCCGACCAGATCGTCGGCGGTGTAGGGCAGCCCGATCCGCATGATCCGGCAGGACCGGTGCAGCCGGAGATAGTGCTCCTTGAGGTGCAGTGCGTACAGCTGCTCGTCCTCAGCGTTCCAGTAGGCACGGATGCCCTCGAACACGCCTGTCCCGTAGTTGAAGGCGTGCGTCAGGACGCTCACCCTGGCGTCCCGCACTGGAATGAATTCCCCGTCGAGGAAGGCAAATGCGCTATCTGGGGCGGCGCCCCGCCGCAGCGATGTCGGTCTGGTCAGCTCCTGCACCATGCCCACACTCCTTGCTCGGCCGCTCGGCCGAACGAGCTTTGGACCGGCTCAACGCACGCCCCGTGCCGACCCGCTTCCGCCATTGTGACAGGATTACTCGCGGTCAGACCGCCGGTGTGACCCCTTAGACACCGCGGTGCGTACCTGCTCCATGGAGGTGCGTGTCATGTCGAGGCCCGCGATTCGGATAACGGCGCTCCTAGCGGCCGCGCTCGTCACCCTCTCGGCTTGCGCCACGGCCAATGCCCCGTCGGCGACACCGACCAGTTCGGGATCAGCCACGGCAGCGGCTTCGGTCCAACCGACCCATCCGGTCGAGTTCGTCATCAGCACGGCACCCGGCGGTGGTTCAGACCTTTACGCGCGCGCGATGGCGACCATCATCGAGACCAAGAAGTTTTCCCCGCAGCCGGTGACACCGCTCAACAAAGAGGGCGGCTCCGGTGCCGTCGCGTTCCAGTACGTCTACGAGAAGACCGGCGACATGCATTACGTGATGATCACCCTCAACAGCTTCTTCACGACCATCATCACGCAGAAGCTCGCGTTCAAAGCGACGGACTTCACTCCCGTCGCCAACCTCGCCCTCGACCCCTTCTTCCTCTGGGTCAACGACGACAGCCCATGGAAGACAGGGCAGGACTTCATCAACGCGGCGAAAGAGAACTCGCTCACGGTCGCCGGCACCGGCGCCAAGCAAGAGGACGAGGCGCTCTTCCGCCGGATCGAAGACACCATGAAGACGAAGCCCTTCACCTATCTCAGCCAGACGTCGGGCGCGACGGTCGCCGCGGCGGTCGCCGGTCACCAGGGTGGCGTGGTGGCGTCCGTCAACAACCCGAGCGAGGGTCTCACCCTCTACCAAGCCAGCCCGAAGAAGCTTCGACCGCTCTGCGCGTTCATGCCGGCGAGCCCAACGACGCCGATCTACTCGACCCTACCGACATGCTCGTCGCAAGGGATTCCGATCGACGACTACTTCATCATGCGCGCGATCATGGCGCCGCCAGGGCTGTCCCAGGCGCAGCAGCAGTTCTGGATCGACGTGTTCAAGAAGGTCTACGACTCCGACGAATGGAAGAAGTTCATGAGCGACAACGCGCTTCAGCCGAGCTTCAAGTCGGGTCTCGAGTTCCGGCAGTTCATCCTGCAGTACCAGCAGCTCCATCAGGACATCGCGACGAAGTTCAAGTGGGTCTGATCACGGCCACGTGAGGCCGTACCAGGTAGCGACGGCGGCGGCGATCGTGATGATCGCCGCCGTCGCCATGTTCGATTCCCGCGCCGCGTTCAGTCCGTCCGCCGGCACTCAGGTGGGGGACGTCGGGGCGCGCTGGTACCCGTTCTGGGCCGCCGCGATCATGGGCGTCGCTTCCGTCGTGGTCGCGTACCGCGCCCTCACCACGCCGCAGGGGACCGAGGGCGCGTTCGAGGGAGCACGCAGCTTATTCGCGGTCCTGAAGCTTGCGGTCCCGATGCTCGTGTACGCGCTCCTCATCGCCGGGGTCGGCTTTCGGACGACCGACTTCACGTACTCGATCGTGCCGCCGTTCGGGTTCTATCTGGCGACCGCGCTCTACATGGGTCTTTTCGCGTGGTGGCTCGGCCGCTACAAGATCTGGTGGGTCGCCGCGATCACCATCGCGTTCCCGATCGTCATCTTCGCCGTGTTCGAGATCGGTTTCCGCGTGTCGCTGCCGAAGAGCTTCCTCTACACCTCCGGCCTTCTTCCTTTCTAGATGGAGGTATTCGGGCAGCTCGCCGGCGGCTTCGCGGTTGCCCTTCACCCGATCAACGTGGCGATGCTCTTCGTCGCGGTCGTGCTCGGTCTGGTCATCGGAGTGCTGCCGGGGCTCGGCGGGACGAGCGGCGTCGCGATCCTCCTACCGATCACCGTCTTCATCGCGCACGGCTCGCTACCGGGTTCGGACGCGACCACCGCGATCATCTTCCTCGCGGGGATCTACTGGGGCGCTCTCTTCGGAGGGGTCATTACTTCGATCCTCTTCAACATCCCCGGCGAGCCGTGGGCGGTCGTGCTTCTCTTCGACGGCTTCCCGCTTGCGAAACGCCTCGGGAAGCCAGGGCTCGCTCTCGCGAGCTCCTTCGTCTCGTCGTTCCTGGGCGCGCTCGTGTCCACGATCCTCTTCACGTTCTTCGCGCTACCGATCGCGCTGAAGGCGCTTGAGTTCGGACCGGCCGAGCTGTTCGCGGTCTTCGTGCTCTCGTTCGCGACGCTCATCGGGCTCGGGGCTGAGGCGCCGATGAAGAGCCTGGCGATGCTCGCCCTCGGCCTGCTTCTCGCCGCCGTCGGGTTCGACACGATCACCGGGGAGCAGCGGCTCAACTTCGGGCAGATCTCGCTTCTCTCGGGGATCAGCTTCGTCCCCGTGACGATCGGACTCTTCGGCATCGGCGAGATCCTCGCCTCGGCCGAGGAGCAGGGCATCGGATTCGTCGAGAACATCTCCGCGAAGCTCGGACTGCGAGACGTCTTCGAAGCGGTCCGGGAGCTACGCAAGCGTCTCCGCCTGGTCCTCTCGAACGCGATCATCGGGTTCTTCTTCGGCGTGCTCCCCGGCCACGGCGCCACAGCGGCGTCGTTCCTCGGCTATGGCCTCGCGCGTCAGTACTCGAAGAACAAGGAGAACTTTGGCAAGGGCGAAATCTCCGGGATCATGGGCCCGCAGGCCGCGGCCGACTCAGCAGGCGTCGCTTCGCTCGTCCCGATGATCACGCTCGGCATCCCGGGCTCACCGACCTCCGCGGTGATCATGGCCGGCCTCTTCATCTGGGGCCTCCAGCCCGGACCGGTCCTGTTCATCCAGCATCCCGACTTCGTTTGGGGCCTCATCGCGAGCATCTACCTCGGGCACCTCCTGACCTTCATCCTCTGTCTGCTCGCGGTGCCTCTCCTCGCGATGATCATGCGGGTGCCGTACGCGATCATCACGCCGTTCATCGTCGTGATCTCGATCATTGGCTCGTACTCGCTCAACAACAGCATGCTCGACGTATTCATCACCGTGATCTTCGGGCTTATCGGTTACTGGTTGCGGAAGATGAAGTACCCGCTCGCGCCGCTCGTGGTCGCGCTCGTCCTTGGGGACTCGACGGAGCGGGAGCTTCGGAAGGCGCTGATCGCGGGTCACGGGAGCCCGCTCTATTTCTTCAATAGCGGCCTCTCCACCGTACTGATCCTTCTCGCGGTCGTGCTCGTCGCCATACCGCTCATCCGGACGATTCGCGCGCGCCGGCGGGGCGCCGCGCCGCCGGCAGCCGTCGCCCATCCCTAGAGTTCAAGCGCCATGGGCATGATCGACATCGCGCTGATCGTCGGCGCGTTCGTCCTCATCCTCGTCGGCGCCGAGGTATTCACGAACGGCGTCGAGTGGCTGGGCCTCAAGCTGCGCATAAGCGAAGGCGCCACCGGCAGCATCCTCGCGGCGCTTGGCACAGCCACCCCGGAGACACTGATCCCGGTCGTCGCGATCCTCTTCACGAACACCACCGACTCGGACGAGATCGGCGTCGGCGCGATCCTCGGTGCGCCGTTCATGCTCGGCACCCTCGTGCTGCTCCTCATCGGCATCACGGCATTCGTGCTGCGGAAGAAACGCAAGCGCGACACATTGCACGTCGACGCGCCGCACGCGCTCCGCGACCTGTCGTTCTTCCTCGTGCTTTACGCGGTCGCGCTCGGGCTGGCCCTGCTGCCACCGGACCTCCACTTCCTGAAGGGGTACCTCGGCTGGATCTTCATTCCCGCGTACGTCCTCTACCTCTTTCTTGTGCTGCGCGCGCCGCGGCGGACCGCCGAGGACATCGAGGAGGAGATGGAGGAACGCGAGGCCTTCGACCAGCTCACGTTCATGTCGCTCCTGGGGCGGATCGGCATCACAATGCGCGACGCGACACCACCGCTCTGGCTCGTGCTGACGCAAACGCTCGTCGCATTCGGTGCGATCGTCCTGGGCGCGCGGTTCTTCGCCGACTTCGTGGAGGACTTCTCACACGCGATGCACTTCAACACCCTCCTCGTGGCGCTGATCCTCGCGCCGCTCGCCACAGAGCTTCCGGAGGCGGCGAACTCACTCATCTGGACGCGCGACAGCAAGGACGTGATCGCGCTCGGTAACGTCACCGGGGCGATGGTCTTTCAGTCGACCTTCCCGGTCACGATCGGCGTCCTGCTGACCCCGTGGCAGCTCGGGCAGTTTGGGACGGTCGCGGCCGTTTTTGCCCTTCTCTCGGGCCTGCTCATCTACGTGCAGCTCCGCATGCGGGCGCGCGAGAACGCGCTCCCGCTGTCCTCGCTCATGGTCGGCGGAAGCCTGTACGTCGTGTTCATCGGTTACGTCCTGTGGAGCGTGCTGGCCTGACCTAGAATCGCCGCGTCGCGCGGCCGCGCGATGAATTGAGGGAGGTCGGACGAGGCAATGAAGCGTCTTTTCGCGCTCGGTCTCGCCGTTGGGCTCGTTATCGCCGGCTGTGGCGGCGGCGGGCTCCTCGGCGGCGGCTTGAAGATCGGGATGGTCACCGACATCGGCCAGCTCGAAGACAAGTCGTTCAACGAGTTCTCATGGAAGGGCGTCCAGGACGGCGCATCCGCGGTCGGCGGCACCGCCAAGAACATCGTCACCAAGGACATCGCGGACTACAAGCAGAACATCCAGAGTTTTGTCGACCAGAAGTACGACGTCATCGTGACGGTCGGTTTCCTCATCGGGACCGACACGCTCGCGGCGGCGAAGGCGAATCCCATTCGGGGTCGACCAGTTCGTCGCCGATCCTGTGCCTGCGAACTATCAGGGGCTCATCTTCAACGAGGCGCAGGCCGGGTACCTCGCGGGCATCGTCGCCGCGAATATCACCAAGACGAACAAGGTCGGTGCGGTTGGCGGACGGTCGGACGTTCCACCGGTCGTGAACTACATCAAGGGCTACCAGAACGCGGTGAAGTTCACGAAGGCAGGGGTCACCGTCACCGTCAACTATGTCGAGGACTTCAACGCTCCTGACAAGGGAGAGGCCTCGGCGAAGACCATGATCGGGCAGGGGGTCGACGTCATCTTCCAGGTCGCCGGCCTCACCGGCGCCGGCGCGCTCCGCGCCGCGTGCAGCGCGAAGATCTACGGCATCGGCGTGGACGTGGATCAGTACCTGTCCCTTCCCGATTCCCAGGCCTGCATCATCACCAGCGCCGAAAAGCACCTGCAGGTCGCGGTCCGGGACGCGATCAAGCGTTTCAAGGACAAAGGCAAGCAAACCGGCAACTACACGAACGACGCCACGAACGGCGGCATCGGGGCCTCGATGATCCGGAACCTCAACCCCGTTCCCGCAGGCCTTGAAGACAAGATCAAGCAGGCGACCGCGGATATGGCGTCCGGGAAGCTGAACCCCATCCCCTAGCGCGCACGTGGCAGCGAGTCGAGATCGAGCGGGCCGGCCACATTCGGTCGGCCCGCTCGTCTCGTGAGGAGCGCATGAGCGACCAACCGCCAGTCCTCGAGATGCGCGGCATCACGAAACGGTTCCCGACGGGGACCCTCGCCAACGATGCGATCGATCTCGACGTGCGCCGGGGCGAGATCCATGCGCTCCTTGGCGAGAACGGCGCCGGCAAGTCGACGCTCATGAACATCCTCTACGGACTCGTCCCCCCTGACACCGGCCAAGTACTCATCGACGGCCAGCCGGTCACTATCCGCGATCCCGCCGACGCGATCGCTCGCGGGATCGGCATGGTGCACCAGCACTTCATGCTCGTCCCCGTCCTCTCCGTTGCGGAAAACGTCGTGCTCGGCAATGAGATCGTCCGCGCGGGCCAATTACTTGACATCGACGAGGCCGCGAAGCAGATCAAGCTCTTTGCGGGAAAGCTCGGCTTCGACATCGATCCCTTCGGCCGGATCGACCAGCTGTCGGTCGGGCAGCAACAGCGGGTGGAGATCCTGAAGGCCATCTATCGGAACGCGCGGATCCTCGTGCTCGACGAGCCGACCGCGGTGCTCACGCCACAGGAGACGCGCGAGATCTTCGAGGTCTTCCGGCGGCTCCGGTCGGAGGGCGCGAGCGTGATCTTCATCAGCCACAAGCTCGACGAGGTGCTGGAGATCGCCGACCGGATCACCGTGATCCGCCGCGGCAGAGTCGTGGGCAGCCGCAAGCCCAAAGAGACGAACGAGAACGAGCTCGCCGAGCTCATGGTCGGCCGCGCCGTGAACCTGCGCGTCGACCGCGGCCGGTCGCATCCCGGCGAGATCGCCCTCGAAGTCGCGGGCCTGCGCGCGAAGGACGACCGCGGGCACGAAGCGCTCCGCGGTCTCGACCTCGTCGTTCGCGCGGGCGAGATCGTCGGAATCGCCGGAGTGGCCGGCAACGGCCAGGACGAGATCGTCGAGTCGCTCATGGGCCTTCGCCGCCCGACCGCCGGAACGATCCGGCTCGCCGGCAAAGACCTCACCCGAGCGACGGTGGACGAGCGCAGGGATCGCGGGATGTCGTTCGTCCCGGCGGACCGTCAGCGCTTCGGTCTCGTCCTCACCTACCCCATCGACGACAACCTGGCGCTCACGCGTTATGCGGATCCTCCGTTCGCGGGCGGGTTCGCGGGCCTCGTGCGCAACTTCCGCGAGATCGCGGCGAACGCGGTCCGCCTCATCAAGGAGTTCGACATCCGCGCGTCCGGGCCGAAGGCCCTGGCGGCGACGCTCTCCGGCGGCAACCAACAGAAGGTGATCGTCGCGCGCGAGTTCGGGCAGGAGGTGAGGCTTCTCGTGCTCGACCAGCCGACGCGCGGGCTCGACGTCGGCAGCATCGAGTTCATCCACAAGCAGGTGATCGCGAGACGGGACCATGGCGCCGCCGTCCTCCTCGTCTCGGCCGAGCTCGACGAGGTGCTCGAGCTATCGGACCGCGTGCTCGTCGTGTTCCGCGGCGGCATCGTCGGAAGCTTCGCGGCTGAAGAAGCGCAGCGCGAGAAGATCGGACTTCTCATGGCGACCGGCGCGGCACGCGCATGAGCGGGGTCCGCTCGGTCGCGGCCCAGATCTGGCAGGTCGCCTCGATCCCGCTCCTCGCGATCGTGCTGGCTTTCATCGTCGCCGCCGTGGTGATCGTCGTGTCGAGCGTCTTCACACCCACCGGCTTCGAGCCGCTCCTGCCGTTCGCCGCGTACGCGAGCCTGCTCGCGGGTGCGTTTGCAAGCGACACTGGCATCTACAACACGCTCGTCGCCGCCGCGCCACTCATCCTCGGCGGCCTCGCCGTCGGCCTCGGGTTCAAGGCGGGTCTTTTCAACATCGGCGTCGCTGGGCAGTTCCTCGTCGGAGCATTCGGCGCCGCGGTGGTCGGGGCGAATCTCGCGGACGCGCCGGCAGTGGTGGGCGTCCCGCTCGCGATGGTTGCGGGCGCGCTCGCCGGCGCGGCCTTCGGTTTCATCCCGGGCTTCCTCAAGGCGCGGACAGGCGCGCACGAGGTCGTCACGACGATCATGCTCAACAACGCCGCGGTCCTCTTGCTCACGTGGGCCGTGAACGACCTGGTCCGCGCCCCGGGGTTTTCCTTCCCGCGTACCGGACCGATCGGGAACAGCGCCCTCCCGATCTTGCTCGGCCGCAACCTTCATCTCGGCATTCCGCTCGCGGTGCTCTTCGTCTTCGCCGTGCGCTGGCTCCTGGACCGAACGACGATCGGCTTCGAGATTCGTACGGTCGGCCAGAACCCGAACGCGGCGCGCTACGCCGGCATGCGCCCGATCTTCATCACCGCGCTCACGATGACCCTCTCGGGCCTGCTCGCGGGAGTCGCCGGCGCTATCCAGATGCTCGGCGTCATCGGCTTCTACGCGCCGGGCATCACCGCGTCGGTCGGCTTCGACTCCATCGCGGTCGCGCTCCTCGGTCGCTCCAATCCCATCGGGATCCTGTTCGCCGCGATCCTCTTCGGCGCGTTCCGCGCCGGCCCCCCGCTCATGCAGATCGAGACGAGCGTGCCCATCGAGGTCATCGACATCATCCAGGCTCTCGTGATCCTGTTCCTCGCGGCCGATCTCATCGTTCGCCGGGTCTTTCGTATCCGCGCGCCCAAAGCCGAGATCACGGAGCTCAAGACCATCACGCAGAGCTGGGCAGGCACTGCGTCCGGCGGTCCTCCGTCCTGATGGAGCTGATCGGCACGCTCCTGCGCCTCATCTGGGAGCTCGCGGTCTATCTCGTCACGGTCTTGCCGGACATGCTCCCGATCATCCTCTACCTCGCGACACCGCTCGCGCTCGGGGCACTCTGCGGGGTCATCGGCGAGCGGTCGGGCGTCGTGAACATCGGCATCGAGGGCATCATGCTCATGGCCGCGTTCTTCGGATACCTCACCGGCTTCGCTCTGCACAGCACGATCGGGAGCGGACCGTCGCTCGCCCTCGGCATCGTCGTCGCGGTGTTCGTCGGCGCGCTGCTCGGCTTGGTGCACGCGTGGCTCACGGTATCGGTGAGAG
>VBGU01000037.1 GCA_005881085.1 Chloroflexota bacterium
GTCCGCGACAGCGAGCCCGCGCATCCAGGCGTAGTGCTCGTGCAGCTCGGGGAGGAGCTCGTCATCCCATTGCCGCCGCAGCGTGCGTGCGAACGCGCGCCGCAACGTAGATGCCCGTGTGAGCTCTTCGGGCATGCGGTCCTCGGCCACGAGCGGTTTCTCGCTCGCGTAGAACCGCCCGTTGAACGCGCGATGGCGGACGAGCAGAGGGAAGCCGATCGCGCCAAGTCGCTTTCGAATGCCGTAGTCCGGCCCATTGGTGATGAACTCGGCTGAGAGCGGCGCGAACACGCGGTCGAAATGCGCGTCCTCGCGCTCCCAAGTCAGCTGCGCGTCCTCGGGGTCATCCCACGTTACCGGGAACTCCTCGGCGAGCGTCGTGATCGGGCGGCACTGCAGAAGGTGAAGCTCGCCATCGCGCAACGCGCACTCGATGTCGACCGGCCCGCCCATGACCGTCTCGAGCTGGATCGCAAGGCGCGCGATCGCGGCGATGTCGGCGTCGGGGACCGCCGCGCCGTTTGCGCAGGACCGCGATGTGATCGCGAGGTCCCGTTTCCGCACGGTGTAGCTGTCGGGAGTGATCGTGCCGGAGGCGATCGCGTCGCCGAGACCGCGCGCGGCGTTCACGACGACGACGTCGCGCGCGCCGCTCACGGGCTCCGCGCTGAACGCGATGGCGGAAGCGTCGGCAGGGACCATGAGCTGCACGAGCACCGCGATGCGCGGTGCGCCCGCGATGCCGCGCTGCTTGCGGTACGCCGCGGCGCGATCCGACGACACCGACCGCCAGCACTCGAGCAGGGCGTCGACGATGGCGTCGACGCCGCCGACGTCGAGGATCGTTTCGTGCTGGCCGGCGAATGACGAGTCGCCGGAGTCCTCACCGATGGCCGACGACCGCACCGCTACCCTCGGCTCGCGCTGGCCCACGCGGCGGGCGAGATCGGCATAGGACGCGGCGACCAGCTCGCGGAGCCGTGCGCGGCTCTCCGGGTCGCCGTCCATCGCGTGGCGCAGCTGATCGAAGGTCGACACGTCGAGACAAAAGCCGGGGGGCACGCGGAACGACGTCGCGAGCCGACCGAGATTCGCGGTCTTCCCACCGACGGTCGTCGCGTCAAGCGACGCAGGTTCACCCAGCCATGCGACGCGCATTGGCGGGCGAGTCTAGTGCGCAGCAGCAGACCGCCGGACCCCCAGGTCCGAGGACCACGAGTATTGGTCGGGTGAGCTCGGCTCTGGTGACCACCGTGTCGGTCGCCGGGATCGTTACCTTCATGGTCGTCGCGCAGGTCTCGCGCATCCGCGGCGTGGCCCGGCGTGGCGAGACGCTCGCGCGATCGCGCGGGCTCGCCCACTACGTCGCCTACTTCTTCATCGTTCCGTACTTCGTTATCGCGGCGCGTCCCGGGCCAGAGCTGGACATGCCCGAGCCGGTCCGCTGGGTCGGCCTCGTTCTGGTCGTGCTCGGCATCGTCTTCGCGATCTGGGCGATCGCGACGCTCGGCCGGCACTACGACCTCGAGCTCGAGATCCACCGCGACCACGAGCTGGTGCGCAACGGGCCGTATCGACTCGTGCGTCACCCGGTCTATACCGGCCTCGGTCTGCATTTCGCCGGCGCCTGCCTCGCGACGGGGAACATCCTTCTCCTTGCCGGGACACTTCTCGTGACCTTCCCGGCCCTGTATCTCCGGGCAATGACCGAGGAACGCCTGCTTCGCGAGCGATTCGGTGCGGCGTACGACGCGTACGCCCGCGAGGTCGGGATGCTTGTGCCTCTGCTTTAGCCTGTGCGCGCACGTAGCGCGCGTTGGAGGAGGGACACGTGAACTGGATAGCGATCATCGTCGCAACCGCCGCCGCAATGGTCATCGGCTTTCTCTGGTACGGGCCCGTCTTTGGCAAGGCGTGGATGGCGCTCTCTGGTCGAGGCATGGGTGAGGGCTCGGCGGCCGGTCCGCTCTACGCGCTCACCGCGCTCGCGGCATTCATCGAAGCCATCGCGCTCAACTGGTTCATCAACGAGACCGGCTGGACCACAGGCTCGGGTGGCGCGCTCATCGGCCTCTACGCCGGCCTCGGATTCATCGCGACCGCGTTCTTTTCGCAGGTGCTCTTCGCCGGAAGGCCCCCGCGCCTTTACGCGATCGACGCCGGTTATCAGGTCTTCCAGGCCATCGTGATGGGGGCGATCATCGGGTTCCTCGGCGGCGGGAGACTCTAGGCCACCGAATAAGGCCCCTTCCGCGCGAAACTTCGGGCTTGCTCGGTCGGGTAAGGTGTCCGAAGGCATCGCGCGGGAGGCACCTCGGGCGTGGAGGCGACGCAGGACCGGCTCCTCGATCTTTCACTGCGGCTTTTCCGGCCAGACTGGCCACGGCCGGTGCGGTACGGCCTCGCCGTCCTTTTCACCCTGGCAATCGCCGGGCTGAAGCTTGCGATCCCCGCGTTCGGAGCTCCCGGGCCCGACCTCTTCCTCACGATCCCCGTCGCCGCGAGCGCCGTCCTCGCCGGGTTCGGTCCCGCGCTCCTCGCGACGATCGGGACGACGCTCGTCGCCGCATACTTCACTCCGCCCGCCGGCTTCGCCATCTCCCTGAACACGAACGGACTCGACGTGATCGGCTTCTTCTTCGAAGGCCTGGTCGTCGCGATCCTTGGCGCGGTGGTGCGCGCCGCTTTCGGGCGAACCGCGGAGAGCCTTCGCCGCCGCGAGCAGCTCGAGCAGGAGCGCAGCGCGCTCATCGCCACCGTGAATCACGAGATCCGCAACCCCCTGGCATCGCTCTCCGGCTACCTCCAGCTCGCGTCGCGTTACTCGCGACGCGAAGACATGCGCGAGCGGGTCTCGCCGGCGATCGATGAGGCGGAACGACAGGTCGGCCGTCTCGTGAGGCTCGCGGACGACCTGCAGGTCATCTCGAGTCCGAGCGCCGTCTTTCGAATGGAGCTCGAGCCATTCGATCTCGCACTCGCCGCGCACGCCGCCGCCCGACGCGTCGAGGCGCTCGACCCGGCGCGCGAGGTCACCGTGAGCGCGCCGAGCGTGCCGCTCATGGCACGGGCCGATCCCGCACGCCTCGACCAGATCCTCGACAACCTTTTGAAGAACGCGGTGGCGTACAGCCCGCGCGTGACCCCGATCGAGATATCGGCGAGCGCCGAGGCCGACCACGCTCTCATTCGTGTGCGCGACCATGGCGCGGGGATCGATCCTGCGGACCGCGAGCGGATCTTCGAACGCTTCGCGCGTGGCGCGACGGCCGCGAGTCAGCCCGGCATGGGTATCGGTCTTTATGTCAGCAGGGCGATCGCGATGCGGATGGGCGGCCGTCTCTTCATCGAGGAGAGCTCGAGCCAGGGAACGGTATTCGCCGTCGAGATCCCGCTAGCGGTCGCCGAGGCAGACCTCGCTCCGGACCTCGAGACATCGCCGACTAACGCGACGGTCTAAACGCGTACCGCCGACGCACCCTCGGGCGCCGCGACGGAGTCGGGATGGAAGATGGACGCGAGCAACTCCACGCCATCCACGAGACGAGGGCCGGGCCGGCTGAAGTACGCGGCTCCGTCTACGCCGACGATCCGCGCACCGGGGATGGGACCGAGCGCTTCAGCCTCGCGCGCGGCACGCGGTGCGTCCCAGCCGCACGGCATCGCGACCACGATCTCGGGGCGGGCCGCGATTACGTCGTCCCAGCCGATCTCACGCGAGCGCGCGCCTGCGGTGCCGAGGACGTCCTCCCCGCCCGCGATCCGCACCTGCTCCGGCACCCAGTGACCGGCGTTGAACAACGGGTCGAGCCACTCGAGGCACGCGACCCGAGGACGCGTCTGGCCCGCGACTCGCTCGGCGACTGACGCCAGACGAGCACGGAGTCCGGCCACGACACGTTCCGCTTCGGCTTCACAATCGAGCGCCGCTCCGACGCGGCGGATGTCCGCGAACATCCCCTCGATGTTCGACGCGTCGAGTGGCACGACCACCGGCTCGCGTTCGAGCTTCGCTGGGATGCGATCGAGCGTGACCGCGCAAACAGCGCAGAGCGTCTGGCCGAGGATGACGTCGGGGCGCGCCTCGCGCAGCCCCTGCTCGTCAAGGTGGAAGGTGCTCTCGCCGCGGCCGCCCGCTTCGCGGACGTGAGAGTCGATCTCGCGTGCGCTCGCGCCCGCCGGAATCGTCGATCGCGTGACGCGAGGGAGCGCGAGAACAGCCGGCGGGAAGTCGTCGTCGTGCGTGACCGCGACAAGCCGATCGGTTGCGCCGAGCGCCCAGACCATCTCTGTGGCGGCAGGTACGAGAGAGACGATGCGCATCGTCGATAGGGTATGTCCGTGGACGACGCCGTAATTCGCGAGGTCGCGAGCGAGACCGTGAGGACCTGGCCGGATCTCGCGCGCGGGACCCGGACCGCCCGACCGAAGGCCTGGGGCGCACTCGCCGGCCACGGCGTCGCCGCATTGCGGGCGCGACTCGGCCGTCAGCTGACCGACGCGGAGCGCCGTGCACTCTGGACAGCGCTCTGGCGCGAGGCGGAACGAGCGCCCTAGGCTCTCTGGTGCGCGGCCGATTCCAGAGCGGGAGGACCGCGGTCGATGGCGCCGCACGGCCTGATCCTCACGATCACCATCGCGCTGGGCGCGGCGTTCCTCGGCGGTTTCGTCGCCGCCCGCTTCCGGCTTCCACCGATCGTCGGCTACCTCGCCGCCGGCATCGCCGTCGGCCCGTTCACGCCTGGCCTCAGCGCGGATCCCGCGATCGCGAGCGAGCTCGCAGAGGTCGGCGTGATCCTTCTCATGTTCGGCGTCGGCGTGCACTTCTCGCTCGAGGACCTCAAGGCCGTCCGCTGGGTCGCAATACCCGGCGCCATCGGGCAGATCGTCATCGCGACGGCGGTGACCGCTCTCGTGGTTCCGCTCTGGGGCTGGACGTACGCGCAGGGGATCGTGTTCGGCCTCGCGATCGCGATCTCGAGCACGGTCGTGCTCATCCGGACACTCACCGACGTCGGACTTCTCGAATCGGCGCACGGGAAGATCGCGGTGGGCTGGGTCGTGGTCGAGGACCTCGCGATCGTGATCGTGCTCGTCCTTCTACCGCCGCTCGCTCCGGTCCTCGGCGGAGCCGCGGGTGCCAGCGGGGACGACCTTGTGGTCCGGCTCGCGGTCACGCTCGCGAAGGTCGCCCTCTTCGGCGTCCTCATGATCGCGGTCGGCACGCGCGTGATCCCGTGGCTTCTCGAGCAGGTCGCGCGGACCGGCCACCGCGAGCTCTTCACGCTCGCGGTCCTCGTCGTGGCGCTCGGCGTCGCGGTGGTGGCCGCGTTCGCGTTCGAGGTCTCGCTCGCGCTCGGCGCGTTCCTCGCGGGGGTCGCGATCAGCGAATCCGACCTCAGCCATCAGGCCGCCGCCGAGGCGCTGCCGCTCCGCGACGCCTTCGCGGTGCTCTTCTTCGTTTCGGTCGGCATGCTCTTCGATCCGACCTTCATCGTGCGCGAGCCGCTGCTCGTCGCGGCCGTCGTCGCGCTGATCGTGGTCCGCAAATGGCTCGTGTCGTCGGGCATCGTCCTGGCTCTCGGCTACCCGATCCGGACCGCGCTCATCGTCGGCGCTGGCCTCGCCCAGATCGGCGAGTTCTCTTTCGTCCTCTCGGAGGTCGACCGCCAGCTCGGCATCCTCCCCGCCGAGGGGCACGACCTCATCATCGCCGCGGCCATCATCACGATCACGCTGAACTCGGTCCTCTTCCGTTCGATCGAGCCACTCGCCGAGCGGCTGCGGGACGTCAGGGTGGTCCGCGCCTTCGACGATCGCCGCGCCGGCGCGCTCGCTCGTCTCGAGCGCGATCGCGCGGAGAAGCTGCAGCGGCATGCTGTGGTCGCGGGCCACGGCCGCGTCGGATCGCTCGTCACGCGCGCGCTGCAGCGGCGGAACATGGAGGTCCTGGTCGTCGAGCAGGACCGCCGGGTCATCCAGGACCTGCGCGACGCCGGCGTCGCCGCCATCTACGGCGACGCGGGTCACGCCCTTGTCCTCGAGCGGACGCACCTCGATCGCGCGATCCTGCTCGTGGTCGCGCTCCGCGACCCGCAGACATCGCGCCGTGTCGTCGAATACGCGCGGCGCACGAACGAGCGCATCGG
>VBGU01000038.1 GCA_005881085.1 Chloroflexota bacterium
AGTATGACGACGCGATGCCCCTCGGCCAGGCGACCTCGCGCGCGCCCGTGAACGCGGCGAGATCGTCCACCGCGTCTTCGATGGCGCGACGTGTCGAGCGGTCGCGCGGCGCGTCGCGTTCGAGGTGGAACGTGACGACCTCGAGGAGGCCGCGCTGACGATCCATTTTTGGGTCGACCGTTCCGATGAGCCGATCGCGATGCAGGATCGGCATCGCCCAGAAGCCTCTGACGCGAAGGTGCTTGGGTACGTAGATCTCCATGCGGTAGCGCATCCCGAAGAGGATCTCGGTGCGCCGCCGATCGATGATCAGGTTGTCAAACGGCGAGAGCAGCGTCGTGCGGTCGGAGTCCGTCGCGTGCGCATCGGATAGGACGAAGTACGGACCGCGCAGGCCGGCGATCTCGACTTGCCGCGCGATGCCCTCGCGCTCCAGGCGCACCAAAGCCTCCTTCGTCACGAAGCGCCCGAACGCGTACACGCGACGCAGCTCCTGAAGAGTCGCGACACCCGTCGCCGCGAGCGCGCGTTCGGTGGCGACTCGCGCCGCCGCGGTCGGCCTGAGCGGCTTCACCCGAGGGAGCCAGCCCTTCGCGAGCGTGAAGAAGCGCCTCCCGCTGGCGCGTCCGCCGACGGTCACGTCCCCGAGCCGGATGAGGAACGAGAGCATCTGCGACACGTTCCGATCGGCGTTCCATCCGGACGTCGTCCACGAATGCACCGATCGGTCCTCGAAAGCGCTGAGCGGCAGCGGGCCCTCCTTCCGAAGGCGGGCCATCACGTGACGTCGCAGACCCGCGTTCCGGCCGACCCAGTCGGTGATGCGTCGCGCATACGGGCCCTCGCCGCTCCGTACCGCACGCATCCGCAGCGCATGCAGCGGCAGATCGGAGGTCGGCGCGATGAACGTGATGTACTCGAAGAAGGCGCGGTCTTTCCACATGAGGCTGTCGAGATCGGCGAGCTTGTACCGGCCGAGGCGTGACCACAGAACGAGGAGCTGGTTGCGCGCGACAACGTTGGTGGGGTCGAGCTGCAGATAGCCGAGGTGCTCGACCGTCTTCAAGATCGTCGCGGCGCTCGGGCGTCGCGTTCGATCCAGAAGCTGAGCGTGAATCGCGAGGCGGCGCGCCTCCGCGAGCGTGATCTGGGATATCGCTATGCGACGGGGACCTGCGGGTGCTTCTCCGGGGCACGCTCGAGGAAGTTCACGATGAGCTCCTCGGACTCGGGCGACTCGTATGACTCGATCAGGCCCGCGTCCGACAGCCTTGCGATCTCCGGATCGATTGGAAGCTTCGCGATGAGCGGTGCGTTCGACGCGATGACGAGCTTGAGCCCCTGTGACGGACCGAACACCTCGATCGTGGAGCCGTCCGGCACGCGCACGTAGGACATGTTCTCGACGATCCCGAGGATGTCGCCGCCGAGCTGCTTGACGAGCTTCACGGCCTTGGTCACGACCATCGCGGCGAGGGCCTGCGGTGTGGTGACGAGGACGACGCCGTCGACCGGGAGCGCCTGCATCACCGTGAGCGGCGCGTCGCTCGTCCCCGGCGGAAGGTCGACGATCAGGTAGTCGAGCTCGCCCCAATTCACGTCGCTGAAGAACTGGCGGATCGCACCAGACACCATCGGACCGCGCCAGATCACGGCCTCGCCCTCTTCAGGCAGGAGCAGGTTCATCGACATGATCGGGATGCCGCCGCGCGATTTCGGCGGATTGAGCGTCTTGCCGTCGGAGGAGACCGGCTTCTCGCGCACGCCGAACATGCGCGGAATCGACGGGCCGGTGATGTCTCCGTCGAGCACGCCGACCCGAAAGCCACGGCGCGTGAGACCGACGGCGAGCAATCCCGCCACGAGCGACTTCCCCACCCCGCCCTTGCCCGACATGACCGCGATGACGTGCTTTATGCCCTTCTGCTCCGCCATGCCGCGCATCTTCATGCCGGGCCCCGCCGCGGTGGCGTTCGCCGCCGGGAGGTTGTCGGGGAGCTTGCCGCTGTCGGCGTAGCTGTTCAGGTCGCGCATGAGATCTTCGACGTTGACGCGGCCGCCGCCGTGCCCGGTCGCGCCGGCCATGATCGTCTCGCACTTCGAGATCGAGCAGGACGCGCACGAGAGGCCGTAGCGCGCGAAGATCCGCGCGGCGTCGGGCCACCGCTCGGCGACGCTTGAGATGGTCATGTCATGGCTGATCTGCGCCAAATCGGGGTCCTCCAGATCCGCGGGGATCTGAAGGGGGCCAAGCCCCCTTCAATTGCTTCAATTGTACCGTTCATTCCGTGCATCACCGAGCCAGACAGCGCTCACGTCTTCTGATCGCGCTCGCGCTCGCTGTGATCGTCTTCTTGATCGAAGCGACCGCTTCGCTGCGAACAGCTTGGCGCTGCTCGCGGAGGCGTTTCACGTCCTCATCGACGTGGTCGCGCTCGGCATCGCCTTCGTCGCGGTGTGGCTTGGCACCCGTCCGGTCACCGATCGCCGAACGTTCGGGCTCCTCCGCCTCGAAATCCTCGCGACGGTGCTCAACACCGTGTTGCTTCTGATCGTCGCCGCGGTGGTGCTCGTCGAGGGCGTCCGGCGCTTCAGCGAGCCCTCGCAGGTGCAGAGCGGCCTCGTCCTCGCCGTCGCTGTCGTCGGCCTCTCGAGCAACGCGATCTCCATCTTCCTGCTGCGCGATCCGGACGCGTCGTTCGCCATGCGCGCCGCGTATCTCGACGTGCTCGCAGATGTCGCCGCGTCGATCGCCGTCATCGTCTCCGCGCTCGCGAACATCTTCGCGGGCCGTCAGCTCGCGGACACCTTCGCGGCATTCCTCATCGTCGCGCTGATCGTTCCTCGGTCGTTCAGCCTGCTCCGCGAGGCGCTCGACGTGCTTCTCGAAGCGACCCCGCGCGACGTGAACGTCGACAGCCTGCGCGAGCACGTTCTCGCGTGCAGTGGCGTGGTCGACATCCACGATCTCCATGTGTGGACGATCACCAGCGGCATGAATGTGATCTCCGCCCACGTCGTGGTGCATAGCGGCGCGGACCCGAGCGTGGTGCTCGACGATCTGGCGACGTGCCTTCGCGGCGACTTCGACATCGAGCACTCGACGTTCCAGCTCGAGACCGAGGATCGCAAGCGCATCGAGAGCGGAACGCACCCGTGAATCCGCCCGGCGACCTCGACGCGATCCTCGACGGATGGCGCCTTCCGCGTCCTCGCACTATCGCACCGGCGCGCGAGGGCTACCAGAACACGACCCTCTTCGTCAGCTGCGCCTCCGGGGAATACGTCCTCAAGATCTATTCGAACGTCGCCGACCTCGCCCATCGGCGTTTCGAGCATGAGCTGCTCGCACGGCTCGCTCTCGCCGAGTTGCCCTTCGGGGTGCCGCGACCTGTCCCTGGCACGGATGCAAACACGCTCCGTTTCGTGGATGGCCGACCGGCGGTCCTCTTCGCGCGCATCGAGGGCGAGGCGCTGCCAAAGGACGGCGGCGCGCACCTCCAGCCGGCTGCCGCCGCGCTCGCACGGCTTGACGCCGTTTTGGCTGAGCTCGGCCACTTCGACCACCGGCCGCCGAGGTTCGAGGGCGACCTCGAACGCGTCCATCCTTTCGTCGACGACATCGGGGAGGCGGTCGAAGACTCGGGCCTCGACGTCTCGCAAGCGAGGCTTCTTCACCGCGCAATGGACCGCGCGAGCGAGCTCGCGGCTCCCGTCTACGCCTCGCTGCCGCGGCAGGTCACGCACGGGGACTTCGCGTTCGGCAACACGCTCGTGAAGGACGGTGTCGTCACCGGGCTCGTGGACTTTGAGCACGCCGGTATCGACGTTCGCGCGATGGACCTCGCGGCCGCGCTGTACCGCTTCCCGGCGCATGAGAATGCGCTCGGCGAGTGCGAGAGTTTCGGCTACGCGTACGGCGCGGTCTTGCCGCTGGACATCACCGAAGTCGCCGCGCTACCGGCGCTGTTGCTCGTGCGCTCAGGTGTGTTCGTCGCGCACTGGGTCGGCCGTTATCGCGCGGGGCTCGCCACAATCGACGAGGTTCGGCCCCGCGCGGCCCGCGCGCTCTTCACAGCGGACTGGGTCGAGGAGAACGGCAGTGAGCTCGTGCGTCGCGCGATGGGCTGGATCGGCGAGCGCGTCTAACGGCGCTTGCCTCGGCACCTCGCGCAGAGGCCATAGAAATCGAGCGCGGCGTGGTCGACCGCGAAGTCGTGCCGCCGTCCGACGGACGCGAGCATCGGCGCGACCACGTCCTCGGCGACATCGTCGACGCGCTGGCAGTTGGTGCACACGAGATGGTGGTGATGCTCGGCATCGCAGGCGATGTATGCCGACACGTGGCCGTCGCGCTCGAAACGGCTGGCCATCCTGTCCTCGACCTGCTGCTCGAGCGCGCGATACACGGTCGCTCGGCCGATCGTCGGATGGGTCTCTCGGATGCGGTCGTAGAGCTCCTGCGCCGAAAGGGCGCGCTTCGCCGAAGCGAGCGCCTCCGCCACCACCACGCGCTGGGCCGTGCGCCGTCGGCCTCCCGCTGCAAGACGCGTGTCGATCGATGCGGTGCTCACCACCAGTCAGGATAGAGCCATTGCGGGCTATTTGACACTCAGTCTCATCTGGCATACGTTGAGACCCATTCTCAGTTACGGGAGGCCGCCGTGCATGCGCCCCTCGCGACGCACCTAATGAGACGGGTCCTGGTCGCCATCACCATCGTTGCCATGGGCTCGTGCGGTCCAACGGTCTCCCCCACCCCCTCCACGGCCGGCGCGCCCATAGCGGTGCTCGGCGCGGAAAACTTCTACGCCGACCTCCTCGCTCAGATCGGCGGGTCGCGCGTGACCGCGTCGAGCATCCTCAACGATCCGAGCGCGGATCCGCATGAGTACGAGGCAAATCCGGCCACGGCGAAGCTCGTCGCGGACTCGAGGCTCGTCATAGTCAACGGGATCGGGTACGACAACTTCATGGAAAAGCTCCTCAGTGCGTCGACGAAGCCTGATCGCGTCGTCATCAATGTCCAGGACATCCTGGCCGTGAAGGACGACGTCAACGTTCACGTCTGGTACGAGCCCAGCACGATGCCGAAGATCGCCGACGCGGCGGCCGCGGCGCTCGCGAAGCTCGAACCGCAGAACGCCGCGTACTTCTCCGAGCAGAAGGCCAAGTACCTCGCTGCGCTAAAGCCGGTGAATGACAAGATCGCGACCCTCAAGGCCAAATACGCCGGCGCGCCGATCGCGTTCACCGAGAACGTCGCCGGATATCTCACCGACGCGATCGGCCTCAACGTTGTGACCCCGCCGGCGTTCATGGAGGCGATCGAGTCGGGGACCGATCCGGCGCCAGCCGACGTCGCGACCGAGCGGGATCTCCTCACTGGGCACAAGGTGAAAGCTCTCGTGTACAACGCGCAGGTCACGTCGCCGCTCACCGAACAGATCCGCGAGCTCGCGGTGAGCAGCAATGTGCCCGTCGTGCCGGTGGCCGAGACGATCCCGCCGAGCTTCAAGACGTTCCAGGACTGGCAGCTGGCGCAGCTCGACGAGCTGGAGAGGGCGCTCGCGAAATAGTTAGCCTGAGCACCGCGATGCAAGCGCCGCCCGCGGTCCGATTCGAACGAGTAACGCTCAGCTACGGCGCCCGCGCGATTTGGAGCGACCTGTCGCTCGACATCAGGCCGGGCACATTCGTCGCGATCCTCGGGCCGAACGGCTCAGGGAAGACCTCGCTCCTCAGGGCGATCCTCGGTCTGGTGGCGCCGTCCGGCGGCCGCATCGAGGTGCTCGGCCGCGCGCCGCAGCGCGGCGACCCCGGAATCGGGTACGTCCCGCAGCACTCGAGCTTCGACCCCGACCTGCCGTTCCGCGGCCGTGACCTCGTCAGGCTGGGAATCGACGGTCATCGCTGGGGGATCGGCCTGCCCGATGCCACGGCGAGGGCGCGGGTCGATCGCGTTCTCGTGTCCGTCGACGCGGAAGGCTACGCCGATGCGCCGATCGGACGTCTGTCCGGCGGCGAGCAACAGCGCCTGCGCATCGCCCAGGCGCTCGTCGGCGATCCGCAGGTGCTCCTCTGTGACGAGCCGCTCGCCAACCTAGATCTGCGCTACCAGCAGACCATCACCGCGCTTATCGCGGCGTGGCGCGAGCGAACCGGCGGCACGGTCCTATTCGTGACCCACGACGTGAACCCGGTCCTCGGCCTCGTCGATCAGGTCCTTTTCGTCGTGAGCGGCCGATGGGCCGCCGGCACCCCCGACGAGGTGCTGACGTCCGAGCGGATGTCCGAGCTGTACCGATCGCACGTCGACGTCGTACGCGTCCACGGACGCATCGTCGTGGTCGGCGAGTCGACCGAGTCCGGATTCAACGTCGAGGAGCCGCACCACGTCCCCGTTGCGGTCGAGCCGCACTGATGGATCAGCTCGTCTCGCTCCTCGCCTACGAGTTCGTGCAGAACGCGATCGCGGCGGGGTTCGTGATCGCGATCGTCTCGGGCATCGTGAGCGGCTTCGTTGTGGCGCGCAACATGTCGTTCGCCGTACACGCGCTCGCCGAGCTCGGCTTCACCGGCGCGGCGGGGTTCATTCTGCTGCGGCTCTCCCCCGTCTTCGGACTCCTCGTGGGCACCGCGGTCACCGCCGTGTTCATCGGCGCTCTGGGGGTCCGCGCGCGCGGCCGCGACGTCGTGGTCGGCGTCGTCATGGCTTTCGGGCTCGGTCTGGGCGTCCTCTTCATCACCCTCTACAAGGGTTACGCGAACCAGGCCTTCGCGATCCTGTTCGGGACGATCACCGGCGTCAGCCGCGGCGACGTCCTGCTACTCGTCGCGATCGGCGCCGTGACGCTGATCGCGCTCGCGGCGGTGTACCGGCCGCTCACGTTCGCGACCGTGGATCCCGAGGTCGCCGAGGCCCGCGGCGTTCCTGTGGGCGCGCTCGCGGTCGTGTTCCTCCTGATCATGGCCGCCGCGGTCGCCGAAGCGATCCAGGTCGTGGGCGTCCTCCTGATCCTCACGCTCCTCATCACCCCGGGCGCAGCGGCCGAGCGCCTTACGCCCCGACCGGGGCTGGCCACCGCGTACAGCGTGGGGATCGCGCTCCTCTGCACCATCGGCGGGATCCTTCTGTCGCTCGTAACGAACGCGCCCGTCAGCGTCTTCGTGACCTCGCTCAGCTTCGCGTGCTATCTCCTGGCGCGATTTGTGATCGGACCCCGCCGCCGGGAGCTGCGCCTCGCGACGGCTCCGGGCTCCAGAGCTCGGGAGAAAGCGACGACCGCCTAGGACCGGGGCGATCGGTCCGCGAGATATGTCGCGATCGCGGTGGTGAGCGGGACGCAGAGCACGAGCCCAATGCTCGCGATGAGGACGGCCATGACCGACTGGGTGATCTCCTCGCTGTTGATCGAGACAGAAAGCGGCTGGAAGCCGAGCGAGACGAGGACGATGAGCGGCAGTGCCCCGCCGAAGTACGCGAGCGCGAGGGTGTTCACGAGCGAGCCGATGTGGTCGCGGCCGACGTTCAGCGCCGAGAGGTAGAGGGCCCGGCCGTGAACGTCGCTCGTGGCTGACAGCTCGAACACGGTCGAAGCCTGGCCCACCGCCATGTCGACGAGCGCTCCGAGCGACCCGACCACGACGCCCGCGAGCACGAGCCGCGGCATGTCCACCTTGCCGGCCGTCCCGACGAACACGAAGATCGCGTCCTCCGTCCCGAGCCCGGTAATTCGCGCGACGGAGACTGCGACGGCGGCGAGGACGAGGACGAGAACGAGCGCCCCGAGCGTCCCGAGCAGCGCGGCCACGCTCTTTTGGTTGAATCCGTGGACGACGAACACGGCCACGACGAGCACGCCGATCGAACCGACAAGGGTCGCGAGAAGCGGATCGTTCCCGCTCCGGACCGCGGGAAGGACGGCGAGGAGGAACACGGCGATGCTCGCGCCGAGGCCCGCGAGAGACGCGACGCCCTTCCAGCGTCCGACGGCGACGAGCGCGATCGCGAGGAGCACGACGAACGGCCAGAGCGACGGAAGCCGAACGATCTCCGAGATCGTGTACGTGCGAGTGTTTCCCTCGCGGCTAAGCGTGAGCAGGACGCGGTCGCCCGGAGAGAGGAAGCCGTTCTCGTTCAGCGCGCGCCGGCCATCCCACTCGAGCTCGACCGTCTCGCCGCGATAGAGAGAACCGTCCAGCTGCACCGCCAGGCGTTGGAACTTCGCACCATCGTGATCGCCTGCGGCGATCACCCGCACGACGTGCCCCTCGATGACCTCGATCCCGACGCCCGTGTTGGGATCGCCGCACGCCGCGATCGCCGCGATGGCTACGGCGAGGACGATGCGGCGCAGCACCTCAGCGGACCTGCAGCGTCGCGCCGACCGTCGTTCGGCGCCCGGCATCGTCGATCACGTCGAAGACCAGGCTGTAGTCGTCGCTGCCGACGGCCGTTCCCGCATCGTCGCGCATGTCCCACAGCACCGCCACGTCGGCGGATCCCGCTGCAACGGTGATGGGATCGATCGCGAGGTGTCTCACCGTCGCGGTCCCATGAAACCCGCTCGCCTGAACGAACGGATCGAGCGGTCCGCGGAGCGTGCCCGTCGTTGGGCTGAGGCGGATGGTCGCGCGGATGGTCTCGCCGACCGTGTACGTGGGCTTCACGATCACGTCGACCCTTCCGTTTGGCACGCTCGTCGGTATCACGAGATCGCTGATCGGCGCCGCAGTCCTCACCGGCGGCGCGGAGCCGCAGGACGCGAACACGAGCAGCGCGAGGAGCGCCGCGGGACGCCGCACCGCCTGAGGTTATTAGGTATGGGCGCCGAAGAGGACCTCCTGCAAGTCCGGGAGAGCCGTACCGAGACCGCTGATGAAGAGGATGCCGATGAGGAGGCTGCCGAGTCCCGCGACGAAGCCGACCACGACGTACACGGTCCGCAGGCGCTGCGCGCCGATGAATCCCGACGCGCTGACCACCGCGACGAGCGTGTTCGACGCGAGCAACCCGACCACGAACGCGAGCAGGATCACGATCCCGGTGACGCCGGTGACGCCGGCGATGCCCGCGAGGAGCAGCGCCTGCGAACCCGTCTCGGCGCCGACGCCGTGGATCATTCCGACACCGAACGCCGTCTTCGGTCCGTACTGCGTCGCGTGGACCGACGGCGAGGGCGTGTGCTCGTGGCCGTGGATCCGCGCCTGGAGCGCGCCCCAGCCGTAGCGCACGAAGTCGAAGACCAGCATCCAGCGGCTGCGAAGGCGAAATTCGCCCTTGCCGCGCAGGTACTGGTAGACGGAGAAGAGCACCCAGACCCCAAGAAGGACGAGCGTCACGCCGACGACCTTTTCAAGGATTGGATCCACCCATGAGGGAAGGACGGCGCCCAGGAGCAGCGCCGCGATCCCGAGGACGAGCACGACGAAGGCGTGGCCGAGCGCGTAGAGCGTGGCGAGCCCGACCGCGTGACGCTCCTCGTGCGCGAACCGTGACTCGGCGAGCGAATGCATCGCGCTGGGTCCTTCGGCCTCGTGCTCGTGCTCGTGGCCACGCAGCTCGTCGGGCTCGTGACCGTGGGACGGCATCGGCGCGCCGGCCGGCACGTTCGCCTCGGTGTGGCTCGCGCTCGTGGTGCTCGTGATGTCGGTGATCGCGGCGATGTGGTCCCAATCGAAGCCGTGCCGGAACCCGAGCGCGGCCATGCCGAGGAGCAGGACGACAAGGCTGAGGTCCACGCCTCGCAGGTTATCGCAAGTTGTCGCAATAGTGACTCTTGCAAGACGCTTGCGATTACCGCAGTCTCGCAGCGTGAGCGTGGCGGACGAGATCCGCTCGAAGGGCAAGCGAATGACGGTCCAGCGCCGGCTGGTCCTCGACGCCCTCCAGCGCGCGCGCCATCACACGACGGCGGAGGAGATCGCGCGCCAGGTCCGGTCGCGCCACCCGCAGATCGATCCATCGACCGTATATCGCAATCTCGAGGCGCTGGAGGGCCTGGGTTTCGTGACCCACACACATCTCGACGATCGCGTGACGCGCTGGCATCGCGCCGACGTCGAGCGGCACGGACACCTCGTGTGCCGCCGCTGCGGCTCGGAGCAGGAGATCCCGCTCCGCACGCTCGAGCCGCTCGGACGACGTCTGCGAGCCGAGCAGGGGTTCCGCGCTGACCTCGCCCACTCGGCCATCGTGGGGATCTGCCGCGAATGCGCGCCCTAGTCCGCACCATTCCGCGCACGGCGAAAGGCCGCGACCGACTTCTAAGGCGCTCTGAACAATCCGGACGCAAAGGCGAGCCGTATCCTTTTCAAGGGTGCGCCGCCTTCTCGCGATAGCGGTCTTCTCGCTCGCCGCGTCCGGTGCGACCCTGGCGGGCGCCGGCTTGGTCGTGGCGCCGCATATCGACCCGCCGGGCACGCCCGCCTTCCACGACCACGTGCTTGCCGCGTACCGCTTCCCCATCTTCCTGATGCAGCTTCAGCAGCTGTACGCGCGCACTCCGCGGTTGGTCATGGAGTGGCCCCTGACGACGAGCCTGGCGGCGGTCGCGATGGGCTTACTGATCTTCGCCTGGCCGCGTCTTCCGCGGCCGACGCGTCGGCCCACCGCGGACGTTCCGATCCCGCTCATCTCTCGCGCCCTATGGAGCGCGCCCCTTCTTCTCGGACCGCCCCGAACCTAGGCCCGCCTTTCTCGTGACCAGATATCGAATCTCACCTAGGAGGGTCCTATGTCGCGTTTGCTCGCGACGGTGGCGGCGCTGGCCGTCATCGCGTCGAGTTTCGCAGTCAACACGAACGTCGCGCTCGGACACGAGCGCCGCGCTGTCGGCCCGTACACGTTCGTCGTCGGTTGGACCAACGAGCCCGCCTATTTGAACGCGGCGAACGGCCTCAGCCTGGACGTGACCGATACGACCACCACCAAGGCGGTCAAGGGCCTCGCGACGACGCTTCACGCCGACGTCATCGTCGGCGGCGGCGCCAAGAAGCTGTCGCTCGATCTTTCGACCGACGAGGAGAACCCCGGTCACTACGAGGGCAGCTTCATTCCGACAAAGACCGGCGATTACATCTTTCACATCTTCGGCGACGCGGGCTCGACAAAGGTCGATGAGCGTTTCGAGTCCGGGCCGAATACCTTCGACGGCGTGGTCTCCACCGACCAGCTGCAGTTTCCCGACAAGGTCCCGGCGAGCTCGGATCTCGCCGCGCGCCTCGATTCGGTGCAGACCCTCGTGATCGCGGCCATCGTTCTGGCCGGCGTGGCCTTGCTCGTGTCCCTCGGCGGCCTCGTCATGCGGCGGCGCTGATGCGACGCCTCGCGGCCGTCTTCGCCTGCGTCCTCGGCGGTGCCGTCCTGATGGGCGGCACCGCGGAGGCCCACGCGAACTATGTCCGCTCGAATCCAGACTCGGATGCGCGACTGGTGAAGCCGCCAGCCGAGGTGCGGATCGTGTTCAGCGAGCCGCCCGATCCCAAAGGAAGCGAGATCCAGGTGCTCGACACGAATGGGAGGCGCCACGACAAGCGGGACGTCGGGCCCTCCGGCGATGCGAACGGTCTTCGGGTCTCGGTCGAGCCGGTCCCCGATGGCGGTTACCTCGTCGCGTGGACCGCGACCAGTGCCGTCGACGGACACACGACGAAGGGAAGTTTCGCCTTCGTCGTGGGGAACGGTCCGCTTCCCGCCCCTCCGCCGGTCCCCGACGCCGCTCCGCCGCCGAGCGCGCTGGAGATCGCCGGCCGCGCCCTTTCGTACGCCGGGGTCGCGCTCGGCCTCGGCACCGCCTTCTTCGTTCTCTTCGTGGCCCCCGCCGCGACCGACCCGCGCCGAGAGTCGTCCCTTCTCGGCCTCGCTGGCGCGCTGATCATCGCGGGGTCGCTCGCGCTCATGGTCGATCAGAGCGCGAAGCTACCGCCGCGGCTCGGCGTCATGCTCGGGGCGCGGGCATTCGCGGGCCTCGTGCTCGCGGCCGTCTCGATCACACCGCGGCTCGCGTTGATGCGCCCCGTCGGTGCGCTCGCCGGCGGAGGCGTCATGACGCTCGGTCCGCTTGCGACGTTCCGGCCACGCCGGATGATCGCGCTCGCCGCGGCTATCGCGGCGGCGATGACCGCGACGCTCGTGTCGCATGCGACCGCTCTTGGAAGCCTCAAGGGCATGGCGCTCGATTTCGTTCACGTGCTCTCGGTCTCGGTATGGACTGGCGGCGTCGTCGCGCTGTTGTGGTGCGTTCTCCTCGCAAAGCGCGACGAAACCGCGGAGGACGCGCGAGCGCTCGGCACGACGGTCTGGCGCTTCTCGGTCACCGCGCTCGTCGCCACCGCGCTTCTCATCACCGCCGGAGTGCTCCAGGCCTTCGACCGCCTCGTCCTCATCGACGATCTCTACGAGACGCCGTACGGGATCGCGCTCGGCGTGAAGATCGTTCTCGTGCTCGTCGCCCTTGCGATCGGCGCGTTGAACCTGCTCCGTTGGGGTCCGCGCCTTCGCGCGGGGATACGCGCGCGCAGCGCCCTCATCCGGGACACGGTCGCCGAGACGGCGATCTTCGTCGTGATCATCGTCGCGGCGTCCTTCCTGACCGCGTTCGCGCCGCCGGCACAGCCATCGGCCGCCGCGTACGACCAGACGCAGCATGTCTCCGGTCTGCGCCTTGAGATGCTCGTCGCGAGCGGCGGCCCGGGCCGCAACACGTATGTCCTGC
>VBGU01000039.1 GCA_005881085.1 Chloroflexota bacterium
CCGACGTTGTCGGTCGAGGCGGTCCAGGCAAGATCGATGCGGCTCGAAGAGCTGGCCGTCGCCGTCAGGCCGCTCGGCGTCGTGGGCGGGGTCGTGTCTGGCGGTGGGGGTGTGCCGCCCACCGGCGTGTTCATGTCGCTCTGGATCTCGGCCGCACTGAGCGCGCGGTTGTAGAGGCGCACCTCGTCGATGGTCCCCTGGAAGTAGAAGCCGCCGGCGCGCCGGCCGACCGTGACGTTCTCGCCAGCCGCGTTGTACTGGCTCGCCGGAACGACCCCGCTGAGGGCGCCGTTATCCAGCAGCCCGTTGACATAGACGTTCAAGGTCTGGGCGGTGGCGTCGTAAACGCCCGCGACGTGGTACCAGGTGTTGAGCGCTCGCACCGTGGTGCTGTACCGCTGCGTGATCGTTCCCGCGCTGGGCGAGATACCGACGCCGAACGTGTGGGCGCCCGTGTCCGGGGTGGTCTTGAACTGCCAGCCCGCACCGTTGGACTTGGCGATGATCTGGCCGTCGTCGGGCGGGTTGCTGGTGGCGAAGATCCAGGCGCTCCAGGTCATGCTGCCGGTGAGCTGCAGGTCGGAGGCGTTGCCGAGGTCCACGTAGCTCGTGCTCCCGTTGAAGCTGAGGGCGCTTCCGTACTTGCCGCTTGCGGTCCAGCTCGCGCCGGCCTGCAGCGTGCCGGTGTGGCCCTTGCCGGAGGCGTCCTGGGTGGTCGTGCCGCTGCCTTCGCTGAAGCCGTACGCGGCGACGAGACCGCCCGGGGGTGGCGGGGGCGGAGCCTGCGTCGTGGCACTCGCGATGTTCGAGTACGGGCTCAGGTTGCCGGCGGCGTCCGACGCGCGGACCCGGTAGCGATAGGTCGTGGACGCAGCAAGACCGCTGTCGCCGTACGTGGTCGTCGTCGCCGTCGCGATCTGCGCGAAGCTCGTGCACGTCGCGCTGGCGCAGCGCTCGATCTGGTAGCCGGTAACCCCCACGTTGTCGGTCGAGGCGGTCCAGGCCAGATCGATGCGGCTCGAAGAGGCAGCCGTCGCGCCGAGACCAGTGGGCGCCGTCGGCGGCAGCGCGTCGGCCGCGCCCTGGTAGACGTTCGCGAGCATCTTGTCGGCGTAGAGCTTGCGGTACGCGTCGGTGCCTTCGTTGACCGTCGGATGGATGCAGTCGCTGAGCTGCGTCGGATGGGCTTGGAAGTAGCTCCAGAAGTCCGGCCCCGGGACGATCTGGGGGTTATTCGCCCAGAGCGCGCGGATCGCGTCGTTGATCCCCGGTCCGCTTGCCTGGATCCGGCTGTCGCAGCTCCACGGGATGAGCGGGATGATGGGGACCTTCCCCGCGCTGATCGCCTGCTGTGCCATGGTCGAGAGGTTCCCGCTGACGAAGCTCGGCGGCGCGTTCCCGAGCGCGTCGTTCGTGCCGAGCGCGATGCTCACGAACCGCCCGGGGAAGATCGCGAGCCACTCCGCGAAGTACTGCTGCCCGGTGGTGGGATCGATCTGCAAGGGATCGTCGGTCTTCCAGAAGCCGATTCCGGCGTTCTGCTGCGCGGGGAAGAAGGATGGCAGCGCCGCGTTCACCTGCTGCGCGTAGTTGCTCGGCTCGTGGTGGGTCATGCTGAGGAGCGTGATCGAATCGCCGAGGAAGAACCACGCATCGTCTGATGCGAGATGCGCGTCGTGGATGTCGAGGTTGAAGCCGGCATCCATGTTCTGGAATGAACCGTTGATGGCGGTGACGCTCATCCGCACCCAGTTGAAGCCCGTGAGATCGGTCACGTGGAGACGCGAGTTCCGCACGTTCCCGGTGACCGTGACGAGCGTGACCCATCCCTGGCCTGGTGGATTCCCGCCGCCGCCGGCCGGGCTCGCGTCGATCGTGTAGTCGCGCGGCTCGTTGTAGAAGCTCTCGCCGGGCTTGGTCAGCCAGCCGCTGGCGTCGTTGTACCAGGCGACGAGCACGCGACCTCGGTTCGCCGCGGGAACGCCCGAGAGGTCGTAGGTGAGCGACGTGGGCGGGGTGCCGCGGAAGACCGTGTCGTAATCGGCGTCGTTCCCGCCGCTCGCCGGGTAAACCGCGTTCGTCGCGAAAGCGGGGACGCCTCGCGAGATGACCGGCATTGGCGCGGGCGCCGAAGCCGCCCGAAGCTCGGTCCGCGGTGTGAGTGCCACGACGCTCGCGAGCGTGGCGAGGAGAAGGGTCGTGGCGCGGACCTTCATGCGAGAGGCTGATCGAACGCTGTGGACGTTGAGAACGCGTGCCGAGCCAGCATGACCTTGCTAGGCCGGACTGGCGGCTTCATCCCGCGGCGTTGAGGCGCGGGCGATGCGTCAACGATGGCTCAATACCGGCCGGCGGCCGTACGTGCGGGGGTTCGGTCGTCAGGCCTGTATCACGCGGGCACCGCCTCCGCCGAACGCGGATCAGGGGAGCGTGGCGAGGTGCGACTTGTAGATCTGGCCGTACGTGGTGGCCGTGCCGCTGTAGTCGGAGACGAGAGCGATGGAGCCGCAGGCCGTTCCCCACGTGGTCCACACCCACGCGAGATAGCTCTGCTTCCTCGCGTCCAGGAAGTTCATGATCGTGTTGAGGAACGCGGAGTCGCAGCTGTCGGTCCCGATCTCGGTCGCGATCACGGGGAATTGCGCGGCGACCGCCCCTACGGTGTTCGTGTAGCACGTGAGGTTGTTGCAGTTGTTGAAGTTGTACACGTGCCAGACGGCCGCGAGGTTGTTTTGCGGATCGCTGGGCTTGTAGGTCAACCACTGCGACAGCGCGTTGCTGTACTGAACACCGCCGAGGGCGATGATGTTCGTCGCGCCGGTTGCGCGGATTGCGTTCACGATCGTCTGCATGCCGGCCGCCTGGAAGCCGACGCCGGAGCAGGTGCCGCCGTCGCGCCAGCACTGCCACGCCGCGGTGGTGTCCGAGTTGTTGTCCGGGTACGGCTCGTTGTGGGGCTCGAAGATCACGGCGTTGTTGCCCTTGAACGCCGCCGCGACCTGCGACCAAAAGGTGACCGAGTGGTCCATGTCGAGCATGGGCTGCTGGCCTGTCGCCTGCTGCGTCCCCGGGGCGCTCCAGTGGATCTCGAGGATCGCATAGAGGCCATTCTGGTTGAGGAGGCTGACCCAGCTCTTGATGAAGTTCTGGTAGTTCGCTCCGGAGTACGCGGCGGGTGCGCCGTTGATCGCGAGCCAGCAGTCCTCGTTCATCGGGACGCGCACGGCGTTCGCGCGCCAGGTCTTGATCGCCGCGACCGAGGCCGCATCGCTCGGACCGTCGATAAAGCCCCAGCCCTGGATGCACGCGTAGTCGCTGCCCGCCCGGTTCACGCCGTGGAGCTCCACGGTCTGCCCGGCGCCGTTCACCAGGACGTTCCCCTGGACGTGCAGCGGTGACAGGCCTCCCGGAGGCGGGGGCGCGGGCGTGGACGTGGGCCCCGGGGTAGGTGTCGGTGCGACGGTCGGTGCCGGGGTAGGTGTCGGTGCGACGGTCGGTGCCGGCGTCGGGGTCGGGATCGGCGCGACCAGCGTGCCGACGATGTCGGCGCGGTCCGCGGTCACGACGAAGTCCGTCGAGGCTGGGTTCTTCCGGCCAGTCACGCGCATCGTCACGGTGTGCGGCGTGTTCGAGAGCGTCGGCGTCGCGTACACGAGCGCCTGCTCGAGGCGTGTCGCGGAATAGAAGTCGACGTCTGACTCTGGTCCGCCGTCGATCGACACGGCGCCGATCCCGTGATGCGAATCCACCGCCGAATAGAAGCGGAGTGACGTACCGACGAACGTGACCGAGTACGTCGATCCGGTCACGCTGGAGTAGTGGTCATCGGACACGTACTTGCCGGCTCCCGTCCCGATCGACCACGTCCCGGCGTACCCGAAGCTCGAATCGTTGACGGAGACGGACGGCGGCTGAGGCGTGGGTGTGGGGGTAGGCGCGGGAGTAGGAGTGGGGGTCGGAGTCGGCGTGGCCGTCCGGGTCGGGGTCGGCGTTGGTGAAGGCGTCGTTGTAGCGGTGCCTGTGGCCGTCGCAGTTGCCGTCGGTGTCGGCGTGGCCGTCGGCGTGGGCGTGGGAGTCGGTGTCGGCGTGGCCGTCGGCGCCGGTGCGGTCACCGAGAACGCGGTCGGCGCTGCCCACGTGTACGAGGTAGCCCACGCGGGCGCGAAGACACCGAGCTTGACCGTGTACGAGCCGAGGCTCGCGCTCGCGGGGACTTGCCAGGTCGCGGAGTACGAGCGCTGCTGGCCGGCGGCGAAGCTCTGGTTGTCGAACCAGACCTGGTACGCGGCCGCGACGCCACCCGGGGCCCAGACCTCGATGTCAACGAGTGCCGTGCTGGCGGACGCTCCGGTCACGAGTCCCGTGATCCCGAGCGAGCTGGTCTGGGCGACGCTGGTCGGCGCGACCGACGAGGTCGCCGTGAAGCTTGGCGTCGGAGCCGCCGTGGCGGTCGGGGCGGGGGTGGGGGTCGACGTCGGCGCGGCGGTCTGCGTCGCACCCGGGCCGGGGGTCGCGGTCGGGACGGACGTCGGCGCGGGGGTGGGGCTCGGCGGCGGCGCCACAACGTTCACCGCGAACGTGGCCGCGGATGCCTTGAGCCCATAGAGATCCTTCCAGCCGGACGAGTACGCGCTGACCGTCACGCTGTACGTCCCGAGTGACGCACCGGCCGGCACGGCCCATGTGATCGGGTACGTGCGCTGCTCGCCAGGCGCGAAGCTGTCGCTGTGGATCCATTTCTGGAACGCGAGCGAGGCGCCGCCCGGCGAGTAGACCTCAACCCCGAGGATCGGATCGCTGGCGACCGAGCTCGTGAAGGTCGCCGTCAGCTTTACCGACGCGCCCGGAACGGCGGTCGCCGGCTCGACGGTCGCACCCACAGTGAATTTCGGCGACCCCGTGGTGATTGGCTTGTTCGGCGACCCCGCCGTCGCGCCGACGGTGATCAAGGTGATGACGTCCTCATCCTCGAGCCACGTCACGCCGTCGGCCACGAGACGAAGGTGCAGTGGAAAGATGCCGGCGGTCATCGGGGCCTTCACCCGGAACGTGAACGTCGCGACGCTGCCAGGACCAACGACCGGCTCTGTCTGCGTCGCGACGCGATCGGCGGACGGCCAGCCCGCCGCGAGCGCGAACATGCTCTTGTCGTCGGCGATGACCCCTAGGTTCACCTGTTGGCCGGCAACGCCCCGCGTCCAGGTGCGTGCGCCCGTATTGCGGAAGCGCACGGTAAGCGGCAGGCTCGTTTCACCGGGAGCGAGCGTCGGGTGCAGCGGCTGGTCGACGAGCTGATCGTGGAATCCGAGGTCGCTCGTGAGCACAAGGACCGCGGGAACGTCATCGAGCCAGGTCAGTCCGTCAACGACGAGACGCATCGGGATGCGATAGGTCCCCGGTGTCTTCGGCGCGCGCACGTTGAACGTGAACGTGCCGATCATCCCTGGCAGGACGACGCTTTCGTCCGTTGTCGCGACGCGCGTCGGCGACATCCAGCCTTCGGCGATGCCGGCGTCCGCCCACGTGTGCGAATCGCCGCTGATGCCGAGGTTCACCTGCTTGTCGGTCCCGCGCTGCCACGGCCCGAGGCCCACGTTCCGGAAGCGCATCGTGTACGCGGCGGTTCCTTCAGGCGCGAGCGTTGGCGACGCGCCCTGGTCCACGAGTTGGGCGTGGAACGCGAACCCGAGGCTCGATGGCGCGACGACCGACAGAACCACGGTCGATCCGCCCACGAGCAGCGCCAGGATCACCGTCACCGTGACGAGGCGCACGAACGCTTTGGCTAGCGTGCGCGGGCTCATCGTGTCGGCGGCTTCGTACATCTATGCCCGGGACATGGAGAGCGACACGTCGTCCTCCCGCTCTCTCAGCGCGTACATCAAGTGAATGAATAGGCGTAAGCGAAACTGAGTACGAGGGAGAAACAGGTCCAGGGGACGGTACTGGGACGGTGACGAGACGTTTGGACTATGCCCGTAACGCAACGCCGTGGCGCGCTTGAGTTGCCGCGAAACAATGTCGCCGCGACGTGCACATGAGCGTCGGAATGACTACGTCCGCGGTTGGCCGAGGCTCGGTTCGTTCTGGACCGCGCAGCTCATCTCGAGCTACCGGTTGTCCATCTCTCCCCGCCGCTTCTCGTCATCGATCTCACGCGGCCGCGGATGCGGGCATCGTTCGTTTCACCTGGAGCCTTGTGCGATCGCACGTCCCATCGTCATCGCGCTCATCGTCGACACCGAGGACGCCTCTCGCGATCACCGAGCGCGCCGGCGCCTGGGTGCCAGCTCCGGCGAGGTCGGGCTCACCCTGGCTTTGATCGGGTCGCCGGGGGTCTCGGGGCGGCGGCGGGTCCTGTCGCGGGGGGCCCTTTGAGCAGCGTCGGGGTTTTCTGTGCGAGCGGCCCCTGGCCGGAGGGGCCGAGCGAAGAAGACCCCGGCGCTGCTCACTCCCTGATGCCGCTTCGCGGTCAACCTGCCCCCTCGGGCCACCCGCGGCACCGGCTGGCCAACCCAGGCGGCCCTACGCGGACATCGGCGGAGCCCTAAAAGAGTCTGACGAACGAGGGCGTAACGACGTCCGCATACAGACCGTTTTGCGACGACAACGTTCTAGTTCTTGTCGCGTTGACGTCGTAGTGTTCCGTTCCACGTTCAAGCGAGGAAGTAACCCCAGTGGCGAAGCCCGTCAGCCGGTGTTCACCGTGCCGCAGCCGCGGCACGAGCCGGCGGAGGCGCCGGAGCCACAGCGGGCTGAGGAACCGGAGGCAAGAAGGGACATGCAGCAGTACCAGCGGGACACGCACGCGAGCACCGGTGGCGATCTGAACGCGTCGCTCGGTAAGGGGTCGGAGTTCGAGGGCAAGCTCGCCTTTGAAGGCAAGGTCCGGATCGACGGCACCTTTACCGGTGAGATCTCGACCAACGACACCCTGCACATCGGCGAGGGCGCCAAGGTCTCGGCCGAGATCAGCTGTGGCACCGTCATCGTCGAGGGCGACGTCGTCGGGAACATCAAAGCGACGGGCGCGGTCGAGCTTCACCGACCGGCGAAGGTGCGCGGCGACATCACGAGTCCTTCCCTCAGCATCGAGAAGGGCGTGGTCTTCGAAGGTCGCTCCAAGATGGAGAGTCTCGAGGGCTCGAACGTCGTCAACCTGCGCGCGGCGAGTGACGAAGCCTAACCAAGCAAACCCGGAGACCTAAACCGTGCAAGGCGTCCTCGCGCTCGATCGGGTCACCGTCCGCGACGCGGATTTCAGCCGCGCCGCATTCGAGCGCTTCGCGCCGAACGGCTGCATCTTCGAGCGCTGCGACTTCCGCGGCGAGCTGTTCGACCAGCGTCTGCAGACGCTCTTCGCGAGCAGAAGGCAAAGCATCTTCCGCGAGTGCCGCTTCGACGGCGCCGACCTACACGGCGTCCGCCCTGGCCAGGCGCGGTTCGAGCGCTGCAACTTCGCCCGCACGAACATCGACGGCTGGATCTCCGCCTGCGCGGAGTTCGTGGACTGCACATTCAGCGGGCCGATCCGCAACGTCACGTTCCACGGCAAGCCGTGGGGCAACGCAGCCGAGCGGATCGACCCGGTGCGAGCCGCGAACGCGTTCACCGGCAACGACTTCACCAACGCCGACCTCATGGGCGTTCTCTTCGTGAACGGCATCGACGTGAAGGCCAACCTCTGGCCGCAGGGCGACACGTACGTCGTCCTCGATCGCATCCACCAGCGCGCCACCCGCGCGCGGGCGCTCATCCTGGACTGGCGCGACCACGAGTCACGCAACGAGGCGCTCGCGATGCTCCAGCAGGTGGCCTTCGTGTTCATCCACCAGAACGGCGTCGCGACCCCCCGCGCCGACGACCGCTGGCCGGCCACTCCTGAGAACCAGCGCAAAGTCTGGGAGACGCTCGAAGCGGTTCTTTAACTCACTGGCGCCTCGGCGTGCCGAGAGCTCTCAGCGCCGGGCGCGCCGCTTGCAGCCCCGACCAACACGATGGTGAGCGCCGGAACAATCCAACTCGTGATCGCGCTAGCCGGCACGGCCTTTCTCGTGGTCGTCCTCGCGGTTGGATTGTGTACTGCGTGCGGTCCGCTAAAGAGAACGGGCGAGCGTCACGCGACGCGGGTGTGCGAGCCGGTGATTATCCGATCCCGTATGTCATCCACTTCCGTGGACTGGCCGCGGGGCTCGCCATCGTGCTCGGAGTAGGGGTCATCCTGGCAGGGGTCGGGTTCTGGCTCGATGCGGTGAGTGGATACATCGTGACCGGCTTCGTTCTCTTGGGTCTGGCGTTCATCGGGGTCATGTCGAGGTATCGCCTGACGCTTGGACCCGACGACCTGATGACTCGCGAATTCCTTAGCGAGCGCGTCATCCGCTACGCGGATGTCGCGAGGGTCGACCCGTACTGGGCGTCGGCAGGTGGCAGGGGCGTCCTCATCAGGCTTCGCGTGCATTTCGCCGACGGTTCAAAGCCCATCGACTTGAATCTCACCTACGTTCCTCCGCGCGAGCGTGCGGTCATCGTCGATCGACTACAGCGCAAAGCCATCAACGCGACCTTCTCGCCCGAGCTCCACGCCTTGTGGACTGGCGCGTTCTGACGACACCGGCTGCTCCTCGGCTAGACTTGAAGTCGCGCGAAGACGCGGACAGCGCTCCTTCTATTTGGCCTCCAGAGAGCCGGATGCGATGTGAACCGGCGGCAATAGATAGGAGAGACCACCGCCGAGCGAATGGGGTAGGCCCCGTATAGCCGCAACGAAGCGCGCCGGCGAGGTCGGCGAAGCTGGGTGGAACCGCGAGATCACCTCTCGTCCCAGACGGACGGAAGGTGATTTTTGTTTGGGGGCGATTAATGGCCAAGACAGATCGCAAAGCCGACCACGGCGACGACAAGCTGTACGCGCTGCGGCACTCGACCGCGCACGTCATGGCCGGCGCCGTCCTCGAGCTCTTCCCCGGCGCGAAGTTCGGATTCGGACCGCCGGTCAAGGACGGTTTCTATTACGACTTCGACCTCCCGCGCCCGCTCACGCCCGATGACCTCGGGAAGATCGAAGCGAAGATGCGCGATGTCGTGAAGCAGGACACGCCGTTCGAGCATCGCGACATGGCCGTGCCCGAGGCGCTGAAGTTCTTCGGAGAGAAGAACCAGGACTACAAGGTCGACCAGATCAAAAAGCTCGCGGAGAAGGGCGCCGACGAAGACAGCGACGACCAGGTCGAGGACGGACGCGTCAGCGTTTACCAGCACAACGGCTTCGTCGATCTGTGCAAGGGACCGCACGTCGAGAGGACGGGGAAGATCGGCCCGTTCAAGCTCCTGTCGATCGCTGGTGCGTACTGGCGCGGCAACGAGCGCAATCCGCAGCTGCAGCGAATCTACGGCACGGTGTGGCCAGATCAGAAGCAGCTCGACGACTACCTGAAGCGGCTTCAGGAGATCGAGCGGCGCGATCACCGCGTGCTTGGCAAGGAGCTGGAGCTCTTCCGCATCGACGAAGAGCTCGGCTCGGGCCTGGTGTTGTGGCTGCCGAACCTCTCGATCGTGCGCGAGGAGCTCGAGACCTGGTGGCGCAAG
>VBGU01000040.1 GCA_005881085.1 Chloroflexota bacterium
TTGAGGAGTCATGGGAACTCGACCCAGACGCGTGGTTCGATCGGGCGTCGCCGTCGACCGCAGGACTATGGATCGCTGGCGACCAGATCGCGCTTGTGGAGATCTTTCACGGACTCGCGCGGTAAACTGGAGGCCATATGGCGGACCGAAAAAAGGCGAACGGGAACGGTTTGGAGGAGCTCCGCAAGGGTGCGCGACCAAGTAGCGACCCGGGGAAGCCACCGCCGAAGCCATCCGCGGGTAGCGGAGCCGCCCCCAAGAAGTAGGCGTCGCTCCCTAGGCCGGCTCGATGGCCACGGTCACGTTCGCTCGGACATCGGACAGCAGGCGCACCTCCACCCTGTGGACGCCCAGCGACCGAAGCGGCTCGTGCAAAACGATCTTCGTCTTGTCGATCTCTGCCTTCGCTTCTCTCTTCAAGGCGTCGGCCACTTCCTTCGCGGTGACGCTGCCGAAGGTCTTACCGTGCTCCCCCGCTTTCAGCTTGAACACGAGCGTGACCTCGCCAAGGCGCTTGGCGAGCTCCTCGGCATCCTGATTGCGCGAGCTGCTTGAGCTCGCCGCCGGTCGCCTCGATAGCGAGGCCCTTCGGCAAGAGGTAGTTGCGCGCATAGCCGTCGGCGACGTCCTTGATCTCACCGGTCCGCCCTAGGCCGCGGACCTCCGCCTTGAGGATGACGCGCACGCGGGTCTAGGAGGAGGTCGACGCCTCGTCGAGTGCCGTGTCCTGCTCGCTGCGCCGCAACTCCATTTCCCAGGCGAGCACCGACGCGGCGACAGCGACGACGCCCATTACGGTGAGAGCGCCGACGATCGCGAGCAGTGCCTCAATGACGCCAAAGAAGCCGGGGCCGGAGTCGCGGTCGTTCATGTGCTCCCCCTCTTACGACTTGTCGTCTTGCGATCACGGGTGCGCAACTTCTCCACAGTATCGCGGACCAGGCCGATGCGGTCCCCGAGGAGGCGCTCGGCAGTCGCGACGTCGCGACGGAGCTGATCTTTGTCCTGCGAGATCTTCGCGAGGTGCTCCTCCACGATGTCGGCGGGCGCGCTGCGGATGAAGAGGTCGAGACCGAGGATCACCACCGCCAGATCGTCGAGCTGCCCCAGCACCGGCACGAAGTCCGGGATGAGATCGATCGGAAAGAAGAGATACGCGCCGATCCCCGCGAGGATGAGCTTCTGCTGCGCGGGGACACGGCCATCGCGAAGAAGCGCCCACACCAAACGGATATATGTCGGTAGCCGGCGGATCAGGTCCACCACCTCGGCCACGTCCTTCGGCGCGCGTATGCGGTTAGCCAATATGGACATCCCCCTGCGGGAACTGTGCCCGAAGGGCGCGGAGCGCCTGCGCGAGGGCCGCGTCGCGATCGCCAGCCCAGAACGTGACCAGGTATTGGGCCTTGCCGTCGGCCACGCTGCGAAGCTCGACGGACGGCGGCGGCTCGGGCGAGACTCCCTCAGCCTTCCCGAGTGCCGCGCGGATGTCCTCCGCGCTGATGGCCTTCTCGTCTTTTGGCAGGACCAGCCATGCGGAGGCTCGCCGCGTCGGGAAACGAGTCAGGTTCACGACCGCCGATGTCATGAAGGTCCCGTTCGGGACGATGACTTCACGCCCGTCGTCGGTGCGGAGCTGCGTCGTGCGGAAGGAGATCTCTTCAACGGTGCCGCTGTATCCGGTCACCTCGATGCTGTCGCCTATGCGGAACGGACGCTCCACGAGGACCCACACGCCCGCGAAGAAGTTCTTCAGGATGTCCTGCAGTGAGAGGCCGATGACGATGCCAACGACGCTGAATGAAGTCAGGATCCAGCCGAACGCACCCTGCGTGTAGATCGCGAGGATCAAGAGAACTCCGATGGTGATCACCGTGAGCTGCGCAAGGTTGCCGAGGAGCACGGTGACGTTGGCCTGCGCGCGATTGCGGGCGAGGGCCCGCATCGTCACACCGCGGACGGCGCGCGCGACGAGAAGGACGACCGCGGCCACGACCAGCGCCCAGAAGGTCCGTGCGCCGTAATCGAGAAGGTTGTCGCGGATGGCAGCCGGATCGAGCGGCATCCGGCGGAGAATACGGGCGCGCTTGACAAGTGAACATCCGTTCGGTTAACCTGGCGGCCAAGCGTGACAAAGCAAGACCAGCAGCGGGCGGACCGAATCCTGGCGTTCATCCGTGAGGCCGTGGCCGAGCGGGGCTATCCCCCGAGCGTGCGCGAGATCGCGGAGGCGGTAGGTCTCGCCTCCACGTCAGCTGTTCATCACCATCTCACCAAGCTCGAAAAGGACGGGCGGCTGAACAAAGAGGCCACCCGATCGCGAGCGCTCAGCCTCCCCGGCATGAATGGCCTTCGCGTCGTGCAGGCGCCCGTCATTGGGGAGATCGCCGCGGGCCAGCCGATCCACGCCTATGAGGACCGCTCCGAAACGATGGGGCTCCCAAGCGAGCTCGCCGCCGGCCGCGGACGAGAAACGTTCGTCCTGAAGGTTCGGGGCAAGTCGATGATCGATGACCACATTGACGACGGGGACTTCGTCGTGGTGCAGGAGCAGAACACCGCGCGTGACGGTGACATCGTTGTCGCGGTGCTCGAGGACAACGTCGCAACGCTGAAGCGCTTCTACAAAGAGAAGGACCGCATCCGGCTGCAGCCCGCGAACGGGACGATGTCTCCGATCTACGCGCGGGACGTGCAGATCCAGGGAAAGGTCATCGGCGTAATCCGCAAGCTGTCCTAGCTCCCTCGATCGATCTCGATGCCCGATCGCGTTCCCGCGCTCACCCGTCGTGAGCTGAACCGCGCGCTCCTGGCGCGACAGTTCCTGCTGAAGCGCCAGAAGCTGGACGTGGTCGACGCGGTCGAACGCCTCGCCTGCCTTCAGGGCCAATGGGCGCCGTCGCCGTACGTCGCGCTCTGGTCCCGCCTTTCGGGATTCCAGCGCGAGCGGCTGACCCGACCGATCGACCGCGGCGAGATCGTCAAGGCGACCCTGATGCGCGCGACGCTGCATCTCGTCTCTGCGCGCGAGTACCCGGCGTACTCCTTGGCGACGATGGAGGGCCGATTCGGAGCCTGGCGACCACCCGGCGGCCCGGCGCTGGCGGATCTCGGCAAGCTCCATCGCGCCGTAATGACGTTCGCGGGCAAGACACCTCGCACGCGTGCCGAGATCCAGGAGTTCGCCGCCAGCCACCTTCCGCCGAGCGCGGCGAAGAACGAGCGGCTCCGCAACTGGCTCAGCTGGGCCGCCGTCGCCACGAGCGGGCTCGTCTGGGAGTCCGCGGGCGCGCATTTCGAGCACCGGCAGCTCGGCCGCCACATCGCGCCGGCAGCCAGGCTTCGGAGGACGCCGAGTCCCGAGGCCGCATACGAGCTCGTCGTGCGGCGGCATCTGGGTGCGTTCGGACCCGCGACCATCGCCGACATCGCGACGTGGAGCAGCATCCGCGTGCCAAATATCCGCGCGGCACTGGCGCCTATGAAGGGTCTACGGCGGTTCACCGACGAGCGCGGCCGTGAGCTCATCGACCTGGCGGGAGGCCCGCGCCCGTCCGCGGCTACCCCGGCGCCGCCACGATTCCTCGCACGGTTCGACGCCGCGATCCTCGGTCACGCGGCGCCCGAGCGGACGCGCATCCTGCCGGAGGAGTATCGGAAGGCTGTGATCTTCTCGGCAGAGGTCTGGCCAACATTCCTCGTCGACGGGTTCGTCGCGGGTCGGTGGACCATCGCGGTGCGACCGAGGGAGGCGGTGCTCGAGCTCAAGCCGTTCAAGCCCCTCGCCCGCCGCGATCGAGAGGCGCTCGCCGTGGAGGCCGAAGAGCTCGTTCGTTTCTACGCACCTGAGTCCAAGACGCACGGGGTGCGCGTATGAAGACGAGTTCCGTCGAACGGCCCGTCCTCACCCTTCGCGAGCTGAACCGCGCGATGCTCGCACGACAGCTGCTGCTGGACCGCGCGCGCATCGGCATCGTCGCGGCTATCGAGCGACTAGCGGCGCTGCAAGCGCAGTGGTCGCCTTCTCCGTACATCGCGCTCTGGTCACGCCTCAGAGACTTCCGGCGCCCCAAGCTGTGGTCGGCGATCGAACGCCACGAGGTGATTCGCGCGAGACTGATGCGCGGCACGCTTCATCTCGTCTCCGCCCGGGACTTCTACGCGTACGCCGTCGCGACGCAGGATCTCCAGCGCGGCGCGTGGAATCGCTACCAAATCGGCCGCGGCGTCGACCCGAAGAAAGTCGCGGCCCTCGCGATCGCCTTCGCGCGCGAGCCTCGTCCGAAGGAGGACGTGCTCGAGCACATCCAGGAACGCATCGGCGGGACGCTCGGTGGTCCCTTCAGCTGGCTCGTGTGGCGGTTCGTGAGCGCGCACGCCGACCTCGTTACGGCCCCGCCCGGCGGGCACTGGGAGTACGGCGGAACCGATGCGCCGTATGTCGCGGCGCGCCACTGGATCGCGCGCGGCGAGCGGCCCTCTGAGGAGGCAGCGATCGAAACGCTGGTACGTCGGTGCCTGGCCGCATTCGGGCCCGCGACGCTCGCCGACGTCGCGAAGTTCGCCGGCCAAGTGCCGGGCCGTGTTCGTCCGACGCTCCTCCGGATCGGCCCGAAGCTCCGCACCTTCAGCGACGAGGAAGGCCGACTGCTCTACGACCTTCCCCGGGCCCCGCGCCCCGACGGCGATCTTGCCGCGCCGGTCCGGTTCCTTCCGCGGTACGACGAGCTCCTCATCGGCTATCAGTACCGAGATCGTGTCATCGCGCCGGCGCACCGGCGCGCCGTCTACACGAAGAACGGGATCGTCGAGGCCGTGGTCATGGTGGATGGTTTCGCGGCCGGCACATGGAATCTCGTTCGCGCGAAGACTGACGCGGTCCTGCGCATCTCGCCGTTCGCGCGCCTCGCGCCGAGGGACCGCGTGCCCGTCGAAGCCGAGGCCCTTGAGCTCCTCCCCTTCCTCGCGCCGGGTGCGAGGACCGGCGGAGTTCGGTTCGTATGACGCGAGCGATCCTCCACTGCGACCTCGACGCGTTCTACGCGTCCGTCGAGCAGCGCGATCATCCCGAGTACCGCGGCAAGCCGGTGATCGTCGGCGGCGATGGGCCGAACGAGCGCGGCGTCGTCATGGCGGCGTCGTACGAGGCGCGGGCCTTCGGCGTTCGTTCCGCGATGCCGCTCGCGATCGCGGGGCGGCTCTGCCCCGACGGCATCTACGTGCCGGGCAACTTCGACCGTTATCTCGAAGCGTCCGATGCGGTCATGGCGGTCTTCGATGAGCAAACACCGCTCGTCGAGCCGATCTCGCTCGATGAAGCCTTCCTCGACGTGACCGCGACCGAGCATCTGTTCGGAGGCGCGGTTGCCATGGCCATCCAGATCAAGCGAGCGGTGCGAGAACGCTGCGGGCTCGTCGTCTCGGTCGGCGTCGCCACGAACAAACTCTGTGCGAAGGTGGGTTCGGATCTGCGCAAGCCGGACGGCCTCGTCATCGTGCCCGCCGGGGGCGAGGCCGCGTTCCTTGCGCCGCTTCCGCTGGAGCGTCTCTGGGGCGTAGGCCCGCGGACGCGCGAGGTGCTCGCCGGCTGGGATCTTCGAACGATCGGGCAGCTCGCCGCGTTCGACCGCTCGGTGCTCGAAACCCGTCTGGGCGAGCATGGAACGGACATCTGGGAGCGAGCGAACGGAATAGACGAGGGCGAGGTCCAGAGCGAGCACGTCCCGAAGTCGGTGGGCCACTCGCACACCTTCGACGAGAACACACTCGACCCGACGAAGATCGAATCGACGCTCCTCCGGCTTTCGGAGGGCGTCGGCCGGCGCCTGCGCAACCACACACTGCGCGGCAGGACGATCACGATGACCCTTCGCGTCGCTCCGTTCGAGACGCGAACCCGGCAACGCACGCTTCGCGAGCCAACTGATGACGACGTGACCATCTTCCGCATCGCGCGACAACTTCTTCGCGAGGCGCTGGCGGAGGACCGCGAAGGCGGTCGCACCAGCCCGGTCCGGCTTGTCGGCGTTTCGGTCTCGGGGGTGACCGAAGGAGAGCAGCTCGGGTTGTTCGATGCCGCCCGTCACGCGCGGCTCAACGCTGCGTTAGACGCAGTTCGCGCTCGCTTTGGGGACGCGGCACTCGATCGCGCGAGTGCGCGCGAGGTGAAAGAACGTCGTCGCTTCAGCGGACAGAGGTACCGATGACGATCACGTCTGTGGATATCGCTGTGGATTTCAAGGTGCAGTCCTGTGGAGAAGTCTGTGGAGAAGTTGGTGGACAGATCGTCTTGTCCGCGGACGTTGACGTGACGATGATGCGCGGGGCCGTCAAGGCGAAGGGGAAGGAAGGGGTGCCCGAAGATCGTGTCGCAGAGGTCGCGATCGATTTCATCTCATTCTGCTTATCACGGCGCGCGGTCGACTGGCCGTTCCTCTACGACGAGATGTGCTACGTCGCCTCGAACAGGTTGTATCGGGGGCTCGGCTACGAGGAGCTTCGCGAGGTCGGTCTTGACCTCGCCCTCAGCGGGCTCGTGAAGACGAGCCGCATCGCGAACGAGGTCGTGCGGCAAGTGCGCATTGGGGATCGGCCGCTCCGGGGGGGACTTCTCGTAGCGAGCTGAACATCAGTTTGGCCACACCGGCGGGGCGGCGAGTGAAAGGAAGCGCACTCGCCGCCTCTTTTTCTTCATAATGGAGCGAGGGGAGAGCGCGAAAGCGCGCTTTCTTTCACGATCGGTCCCGTGGTGCAGCGGCCTAGCATACGTCCCTGTCAAGGACGAGATCGCCGGTTCGAATCCGGTCGGGACCGCAGTATCGAACTCGTTAGCGCAAGCAACGTCACGCCTTCGCTGACGGCGAGCCCTTTCCCACTCGGCGGCATTCATTTGCGCAGGCGGCGCGGCTACTGACGTGCGGCCCGCGGCGAGAAGGATTGGCGTCAGGAAGGCTCATCAAGTGGCATCGCCATTGAGCACTAACCGATGATGCGCGGCTCCGGTAACGGGACGATGAACCGGCCGCGGAACCCACGTGCTCTTAGCTTCGGCATCAGCTCGTCGGCGATGTGCCAAGAGAACAGCATCGCGTGATCTGGTTGCTCAGCGAAGAGCCGCTCCTCATCGACGACGGGAATCAGGGTGCCAGGTATGTACTTCCCGATTTTGTGTGAACCGGCAATCTCGCAGACGCAGTCGATGATCTCCTCG
>VBGU01000041.1 GCA_005881085.1 Chloroflexota bacterium
GTAGGTGCGGTTGGTGGTGCCGACCTCGACGAGCTTCGCGCCCGAGCGCCGCAACACGTCGGGGATGCGGAAGCCGCCGCCGATCTCGACCAGCTCGCCGCGCGCGACGATGACCTCCTTGCGCGACGCGAGGGCCGCGAGAGCGAGCAGGACGGCAGCGGCGTTGTTGTTCACCACGACCGCATCCTCGGCGGACGCGAGGTCGGCAAGAAGGCGCGCGGCGTGCCCGTGCCGTTCCCCGCGCTTTCCGGCGACGAGGTCGTATTCGACGCTCACCGCACCCGCCGCGGCCGCGATGGCGGCGAGCGCGCGCGGCGAGAGCGGAGCGCGGCCGAGATTGGTCTGCAGGACGACGCCGGTCGCGTTGATGACGCTGCGAAGGGTGAGACGCTCGCGCTCCGCGAGCGCCGCGCGTGTCTCCGCCGCGAAGGTCGCGGCATCGCCTGACGCGTGCGCGGAGCGCGCTCGTGCCAGGACCTCCCGCGCGATGCGTGTGAAACGCTCGCGTTCGACGTCGTTGGGGCGCCCGGCACGCAGGACCGCGTCCACGGACGGCAACGCGCGTCGCGGGTCGGCGCGCTTCACTTCGTGAGCACCTCCAGCGCCCCAGGGCGGATCCGTATGGAGAAGCGTTGTGAGGTCGTCGTCTCACCGTCGAGCTGCGCCCGCAACGGTCGCTCGAGCTCGATCTCGACTACACGCGCACGCTTCATCACGATTTTCTTGCCGTCGACGTGCGTGCCGCGATAGAGCTTGGCGAGCGCGACGACCGAGGACCATCGCGAGAGGTCGCCCGCAAGAAGGACGTCGAGGTGCCCATCGTCGAGCGAAGCATCCGGGGCAACGTGCATACCCGATCCGAAGTGCGTCCCATTCGCGGCGACGACGGTGAGGAATCTGCCGCTGTGCAGCTCGCCGTCGACGAGCACGCGCATCGGCTGCGGCCGATACGTCGCGATCCCGACAAGGGACCCTGCGAGATAACCAAATGTTTTGCCGACGACGCGCGAGGTCGCCGCGATGCGCTGCGCGACGTGGCCGTCGATGCCGACGCCCGCCGAGTTCACGAAGACGCGGCCGTTGACCTCGCCGACATCGATGGTCCGGCGGCGCGCGTCGCGGACGAAGCGCGGCACGTCCCGCCGGCGGCGCGGGTACCCGAGCGCGCGCGCGAAGTCGTTTCCCGATCCGATCGGGTAGAGGGCGAGCGCGGCGCCGCTGCCGGCGATCCCGTTCGCGATCTCGTTCGCGGTCCCGTCACCGCCGGCGGCGATGATGACGCGATACCCGTCAGCGGCCCCTTCACGTGCTAGTCGCGCCGCCTCGTCGGGCGCCGGGGTCTGAATGACGTCGACGCGCATGCCCTGATCGCGAAACTCAGCCGCGATCCGCGACGCGATCCGCTCGCCCGCACCGTTCCCAGCGACCGGGTTCACGATGGCGAGAGCGCGCTCGTCCGCCTGCCTCGGCGCGCCGGTCACGCGCCTGCCGGCGAAAGCGCCTTGCGGATCGCGTCCTGCTCCTCGTCGGACAGCGCGTGCTTCGATCGTCCACCCTGCACCGGCTTGGCGAAAATGCGCGTGTCGGCGCGGCCGTGGAGGCTCGAGAGGACCACGCCGTTGCCGTCGGCGTCCAGGAGCGCGACGGCGAAGGACTGGTCGCCGCCGGTGTCGGCGAACGGGTTGAACCGGATGACGCCGACCTTCTGAATGCTCTGCTGGGAGAGCGCCTCGAGCTCGTGGTGCAGCCGGTTCAGGGCCTCCACCCGCTCGGCGACGGTATCGAGACGCCGGAATTGGCGGTCGAGGAGCTCGTCGAGCCCGACGCCTTCGCCCTCGCCGAACAGTCGGCGAAGCCTCCGGCGCAGCAGGGCGTCCGACCGTTGCAGCCAGGCGACCCAGATGGCAAGCACGACGACAGCGACCACGAGCACGAGTACGACCGTGGAAAGCGCCTGCGGATCGAGGGGCATTCGCGGCGGAGCATACGGGGTCGGGTATCCTCGTCCTCCCGTGGCAAAGAAGCACCGCGTACGCGCGCGCTCCCGCCGTGCGGTTGAGGCTTCCCGCCGGGCATCGGCGCCACGCCCGGCGGCACCCGAGCGCGAGCAGCCATCGCGTCCGGCCGCACCCGCGCGGACGACACGGTACGGATCGCGCAGCGGGACCTCGCGCGCCGTCGGCGCGCCGTCGGCGAGCCTCGAGCGCGCGGCGGCGTGGGAACGCGGCTACGTGACGAAGGATTTCCGCCGCATGGCCATCGTCGTCGTGATCGCGCTCGCCCTTCTCATCGCGGCGGGCCTCTTGCTCAACGCCTTCGAACGGGTCTGAGCTGGCGCGACCTCCGCGCCGCGACGGCGTGCTCGCAGTCATCCGCGCGATCGCCTTCTTCGCCTTCGTCGCGCAGAGCTGCGGCGCGGTCGTCACGGGGAACGCCGCGGTCGAGCGCGCGTTCGCGGATCATCGCTCGGGTATCGAGGTCACCGCGGACGGAACCGTCACGCGGCTACTCGCTGACGACCCGGGCCCATCCGGGACGCATCAGCGCTTCATCGTTCAGTTGAAGGGATCGGCGCAGACCCTGCTCATCGACAACAACGTCGACATCGGCAAGCGCGTCCCGCTCGCGACTGGCGACGACGTCGTCGTGCACGGCGAGTACGTGTGGAACGACCAGGGAGGGCTCATCCACTTCACGCATCACGATCCCGCGCACACCCACGAGGACGGGTGGATCGAGCTTCGAGGCCTGCGGTACGCGACGATCCTGTGGCGGAGTACGTAGCTACCTCGCGACGGGGTACCTCCAAGATCGCGCGGAGTCGTTCTTCAAGTGGAGTGAGGGCGACCCCGAACGTGCGCGCGGTCTCGTCCATGTCGATCACGGAGTCATACGTCTCCATCGCCGAGAACATGCCCGCCGCGCCAGACCGCGGACCTTCAAGCGCACGTTGTGGGATCGGCGACGCGGAGTCCTCGGTGGGCTGTGCTGGATTCGAACCAGCGACCTCTGCGATGTGAACGCAGCGCTCTAACCGGCTGAGCCAACAGCCCGCGGGTACTCAACAGGATACCGGGGTCTGAGGGGCGAAGCCCCTCAATCGCTCACCAGCTGCCCCCGCCGCCTCCACCACCACCGCCGCCTGCCCCGCCGCCACCCGAAAATCCGCTTCCACCGCTCGAGCCCGGCGTCGACGAGATCGCCGAGCCGAGGTTAGACGAGAACCCCTGAAGCGACGACGACAGAATGCCCGCATTGAAGGGCCCGCCGCCGACGTACCACGACGAGGTCTGGGCCGACATCTCGATGTCCTTGAAGGCGCGAGCCCACTTCTCGACGCAGCCGAACACGATCGCGTACGGCAGGTACTCGGAAAAAATGTTCTCGCGTTCGGCGAAACGCTGGCGCTCCTTCTCGGCGACTTCCATGTACTGGCGAAAGCCCAGCGATCGGCGGAGGAGCTCCGCACCCGCGGCGGTCTTCGCGGGCATGACCCGAGCGACAGCCAGCGCGACCAGGCCGACGACGATGACGGCGACTCCGACCAGTCCGGCGCCGAGGGTTCGGCCAAGGAGCCACGCGATTCCGACGCCCGCGATGATCACGAGCACGCTTACTCCCGCGTATCCCTGCCGAACGCGATCGGGTCGTGTCGCGAACCATTTGCGATCCGCAGAGTCCCGATAGAGCTCGCCTTCCGCGCTCCGCAGCGAGGTGATGAAATGCGTCCGCAGCTCCGAGAGCTTCACATCGGCGCCGTCCTTGAAGAGGCCCGTGTAGACGATCCGCTCGTATGGAAGGAGCGTTCCCGTGTCCTTGCCGGTGGCGTGCAACGTCCAATCCTTCTTCGCGAAGATCCATGGCTGCGGCTCCTCGGTGATCGTCAGGTATCCGCGAACCGCAAGATCGACGATCGTCGCCGTGACGTCTTTGGTGTCCGCGCTCTCGTCGAGGATGACGCCAAGCTGCGCGGGACGGACCTTGTCGGGCGGCTCGTACTCGGGAACGATCGTCTCGCGCTCACGGGCGTCGCGCCCGACCGTGTACCAGCGCCAGTAGAGGAACGCGAGTCCGGCAGCGAACGCGAGCGCGGCGAGTGCGAGCCAGAGCGGCTGCGGCTCGAAATACCCGAGGAGGTTGTCGCCGTCGCGGGCGATGATCGGCTTGGGCTCGGCGACAACGCCCTTCGCGAGTGCAGCGACGATCGTCAGCTGGCCGCGCGGAGCCAACGGCCGCGTGGCGGCGAAGTCCGCGCCGGACGAGGTGATCGTGAAGCGGCAGGCCTCGTCGGAGCCGGCGGCGCCCTGGTAGCACGTCGCCTGCCGCGGCGCGGCGGGCGCGTGGACCGTAGCGGTCACAGCTTGCGCGCGAACATCCCAGAGGCCGCCGTTCACGTTCCAGAAGAGCTCGTCGTGGTCCGGAAAAGCGTTCATCGCGCCGGAGATGTCGTACGTGATGCGGTATGTCTGCCGCCCGCTCACCGTCCGGTTTGGATCCCCGATCTTGATCACCTTGAAGGCGCCCTGGTCGCTCGTCTCGTACCGGACGCCCTTCTCGCTCCCGTCGGTCACCGAGCGCACCTGGAGCTGGTAGACGCGGAGGTGTGTGTCGTCCCACTGGTACCGCACGGGGATCGTGCGGAAGATCCCGTGCTTCTGAAGACCGCCGAAGTTCGCATCGATCGCCTCGACGATGTGAAGGGACCCGTCCTTGTCGATCGTGATGTCGGCCGCGAAGCGCTCGATCACCCAGCCCTCGTCGGCCAGCGCAGGCGTCGCGAAAGCGATCGCCAGAAGAGCGGCGACGGCGGCGACGGCGAGGACGCGCGGCGTCGTGATGGCTAGAGGAATCGCAGAAGTATGGTGGCGAGGCCGAGGAACGACAGAAAGCTGCTGCAGTCGGTGATCGTCGTCAGCACGATCGACGACGACTGCGCGGGATCCTGGCCGGCCGCTTTCAGGATCAGCGGGATCGCCGCGCCGGAGATGCCGGCCATGACCATCGCAAGGATCATCGCCGAGCCGATGACCACGGTGAGCCCGATCGACTGGCTCCAGATGAAGACGCCGACCATCGTCGTCGTGGCGACGGCGGTTCCGTTGAGCAGCCCGACGCCCGCCTCTTTCACGATGAGCCGCGGCCAGTGCGAGAGCCGGACCTCGCGGAGCGCGAGCCCGCGCATCGTTACGGCGAGCGCCTGCATGCCGCTGTTACCGGACTGCCCGGCGACGACCGGCAAGAGGATGGCGAGCGCCGTGAACTTGGCGATCGTGCCCTCGAATAGACCGACGGTGAACGCCGCGAGGAAGGCGGTGGCGAGGTTGATCTCGAGCCACGGCAACCGCTGCCGGACCGCGAACCTCACGCGAGAGAGAGCGCGCTCCTCTTTGCTCACACCGACCATCGTCTGCATGCTCATCGTCGCTTCGGCCTCGGCGGCGGCCACCAGCGCGCGATAGCGGATGACCCCTACGAGACGCCGGTCGCTGTCGATGACCGGCAGCGTCGCGACGCGCTGCTCGGTGAGGTAGTTGACGATCTCCTCGCGCGTAGCGGTCGCGTGCACGCCGACGGGAGTTCCGCTGACGAGGTCCTTGAGCTTGGTATCCGGCGTTGCGGTCGCGATCTCGCCGAGCGGCACTGTGCCGACGAGACGGCCCGACGCGTCGGTGAGGTAGATCGCGCCCAGCTCCTTCTCCTTGAACGTCCGCATCTTGCGGAGCGCGTCGTCGACCGTCGTGTCTGGGGTGAACGCCGTGATGCGAGGGTCCATGAGCGCACCCGCCGTATCGAAGGGATACGTGAGGAGCTCGCGCACTTCCGACGCGAACCGTCTCGGCAAACGGCTGAGCACGCCTTCGCGCTCGGTCGCCTCGAAGCTGGCGACGATCGGGGCGGCGCGCGCGGGATGCATCTGGCGGAGCGCGATCTTCGCCGCCTCCACCGGGAGATTGCGGAGCACGTCCGCCGCGACGCGCGGATTCAGACGCTCGAGGAGGTGGACGGCCTCTTCCGGCCCGGCGTCGTGGACGATGAGAGCGGTCTCGCGCGGCATGCGCTCGTCGAGGAAGCGCGCGACCTCGTCGGGGTGGTGGCGGAGGTACTCGGCGTTCAGGGCGCGGCGGGCCTCGAGCTCGGTGGGCTCCGCCGCCTCCGCGAGAGGGAGAGCCGCCTCGAGCGGGACCGACGCGATCGCTTCGCTCACGCCCGCAGTATCACGAAGAACCGAGCGCGAGGCGGGTTCTAACGGGTGTCCGTGCGGCGGACCTCGATCTTTCCTTCGGCTTCGCGGACCTCGAAATGCGGCTGGTCGAAGACCGCGGGGCCACGTACGACGATTCCGTCACGAAGCCGGTACCGCGAACCGTGGCAGGGGCACTCGACCGTGTCGCCAACGATCTTCCCCTCCGAAAGGCTGCAGCCCTGATGGGCGCAGACGTCGTGGAGCGCGTCCAGGCCCTTGCCGCGCCGTACGACGACGAGCGTCTGGGCGCCCGCCTTCGCCTTCACCGGCTTGTCGGCCGGAAGGTCCGTGACGTCGAGCGCCGTCCACTTCGTCCCACCGCCCCGCCACGCGTGCCGATCGACCTGCGTCCCGAGGTTGTAGACGAGCTCGCCGCCGACGTACGCGCTCGTGATGACGATGAGGAAACCGATCACCGAAAGCCAGACCTCAGCCGGCGAAGGGATCGCGCCGAGGCGCATGACGAACGAGACGAGATAGAAGACGAGCGCGACGA
>VBGU01000042.1 GCA_005881085.1 Chloroflexota bacterium
GATGAGAGCGTCGAGCGGGTCGCCGTCGCCACCGATGGTGTCCATGATGAAACCGTAGTCGGCCGGGTAATGCACCGAAGAGAAGAGGACGCGGTCGAGACGGATGCGGCCCGTCTTCTGGTCCATCTCGTACTTCGCGCGCGAGCCTCGAGGGATCTCGACGAGAACGTCAACGCTCTGATGCCGGCTCCCGCTCCTCACGCACCTGCTCCCCCGCGTTCTTGGCCGGCGCCACGACCACCGTGATCTCGCCTTTTGGGCGCTCGGAAGCATAGTGCGCGGCGAGTTCCGACGCCGACCCGCGGACGATCTCCTCGTGCAGTTTCGTCATCTCGCGCGCCACCGCGACTCGCGCATCCGGCGCGACCGCGGCGAGGTCGGCGAGGAAATCGCCGACACGGAAGGGGCTCTCGTACAGGACGAGCGTGCGCCCCGCCGCGAGAAGCTCGGTGAGCTCGCGCCGCCGCGCGCCGCTCTTCTTTTCGGGGAAACCGACGAACGTGAATTCGCGGGTCGGCAACCCCGACGCGACGAGTGCCGCGATCGCCGCGGCTGGCCCGGGGACCGGTACGACCTCGTGCCCCGCCGCGATCGCCGCGACGACGAGCTGCTCGCCTGGATCCGAAAGACCGGGTGTGCCGGCATCGGTCACGAGCGCGACATCCCAGCCGCGGTCCATCTGCCCCACGAGCTCCGCCGCCTTGCGACGGTGATTGAACTCGGTGTAGCTCGTGAGGTGCTTCGCGCGGATTTCGTGCTTCCGCAGGAGGATCTGCGTATGCCGCGTGTCCTCGCACGCCACCATGTGGACCTCCTGCAGGATCCGGAGCGCGCGCAGTGACACGTCCTCGAGATTGCCGATGGGGGTCGCGACGAGATACAGCTTGCCTATGGCCGGACCGTCGCGCTCCGGCGCTCGGCTTCGATACCCCAGCTGATGATGCGCCTGGGTCGAACGCGGAAGATCTGCGGGTCGTAGCCGCGACCGAACGCTTCCCCTCCGGACGCGAGCACCTCCGCGAGCCCGCGGATCTCGATCCCCCGCGGACGCCACGGGGAGACCGACGCGAGATCGTCGACGACGAACGCAACGCGCGGGTTCGCCTGGGCGTCGCGGAACTTCTTGCTCTTTGCGAAGCCGTGGCCACCGATGTCGATCGTGTCTTCGTCGGGGTTATACCGAAAGCCGACGGGCACCGCGTGCGGCTGGCCCGAAGGACCCACGGTGGCGATCCGCCCGAGCCGCTGGCTTCCTAAATAGGCGAGCTCAGCCGGGGTGAAGACGCTCATCGCGCTCCGGAGGCAAACGCGCGCGGTGTTGGTGGTTCAACCCGCACCTCCACGCTCGATTCTTGCAAGGATGCACCGGTCACGAGCGAAAAAGTGCCCTCACCGTCTAAACGCTACCCGTCGTCGGCCGGAGGGACTGTGCGATCCCGATCCCGACGAGGACGATGACGCCGCCAGCGATTTGCAGCGGGTCCAGATGTTCACCGAGCGCGACCCAGGCAGCGACCGCAGCCACCACCGGCTCGAACGTCGACGCGAGGCCGACGCGCGCAGCGGGGATGAGCCGGACCGCCGCAAGCGTGAGCGCGAAGGGGATGACCGTCGCGATCACGACGACCGCCGCGATCTGTACGTAGCCGTCCGCGCTCGTCTCGGCCCACGGCAGAAGCCACGGGGGTCGAACCACGCTCCACCCGACCAATGCGAAGCCGAAGCCCCACACGAGAAGCGTCGGGGTGCCATACGTCTTGCCGAGCCGTTCGCCGAGCGCGAAGTACAGCGCGAAGATGAACGCGTTCGTCGCGGCGAGCGCGAGGCCGAGCGCGTTGAGCTCGCGAAGCCGGGCGTCATACGCGCCGGCCGCGAAGAAACATCCAAGAACGGCGAGCGCCGCAGCAACCCACAGACGCCGGCCGACCGCGCGGCCGCGTAAGCGCGCGTAGATCAAGAGGAGGACCGGTCCGGTGTACTCGATGACGAGCGCGACCCCGATCGGGATGCGTTTGATCGCCTCGTAATAGATAAGAGATACGCCGGCGAGCCCGATGACGCCGAAGACAACGAAGAGCGGCAGGTCGGCGCGCCGGATCCGCAAATCAAAGCGCAGGGCCGCAAAGATCGAGATGAACACCAGGAAAGCGAAGAGGACGCGCCACTCCGCGAGGATCGATGGCTGCACCCCCGAGTTGAATGCCGCCTTCGCGATAATGCCGCCGACACCGAAGAACGCTGCCGCTGTCAGCGCAAAGGAATAGCCGAGCCCGAGGCGGAGCGGCGCCGAGCTGGCCGAGGGCCCCCGCGCGGCGGAGGGGTCCCCGGCCCATTGGGGCTGGGGAGACCGCCGCGTAGAGAGGGTTTCGGCCGGCTCGGCGCCGCCCGCATCAACCGTCAGTCCGCTTCCCAGTCGCGCGGATAGAGGAAGTCGTGTCCGACGGTGCGGAGGCTGAGCTTCGCGATGAGCGGCATCACTCGCTTGTAGTGGTTGCGGCGGACCAACTCGCGGATGCGCGCGACCAGCTGAGCGTCGAATCCGTGTTCGACGAGCTCTGCGGGTCGCAGGCGGCGATCGACCATGTGATAGAGGATCAGGTCGGCATCGGCGTACGTGAAGCCGAGCTCGCCCTCGTCCGTCTGTCCCTCCCAGAGCTCCGCGGTGGGCGGTTTGCGCACGATCGCTTCGGGGATACCGATGGAGAGAGCGAGCTCGCGGAGCTGCGTCTTGTACAGATCGCCGACAGGATTGATGCCGCACGCCATGTCACCGAACTGCGTGCCGTAGCCGAGCAGCAGCTCCGTCTTGTTGCTGGTGCCGAGTACGATCCCGTCGGGCCACGAGCGGTCGTACTCGATGCTCTTCCGCTCGCGCGCCATCTTGTTACCGATCCGGACCTTATCGACCTTCTCCTTGCGCGCACGGAAGTACGCGTCGACCTGCTCCGTGATCGGTACCTCTTCCAGCGTGAACCCGAATTTCCGGGAGAGCTGCTGGGCGTGGTCCCGCGACTCGGGGGAAGAGGTTCGGTAGGGCGTGAAGAGTGCGAGCACGTTCTCCGGACCGAGGGCCTCGGCTGCCAACGCGACAGTGACCGCGCTGTCCACGCCGCCGGAGACTCCGACGACCGCGCGGCGCAGGCGCGCCTTCACGGTCTCGTCGCGGATGAACAGGATGAGCATCTTCCGCACAAGCGCTTCGTCGATCCGTAGCGGCGATGGATCCTTCGGGTCGGGCCGGACCACTCCCGTCCGCGCGAGGGTGCTAGTCACGGCGGTCGAACGGCAAACCGAGACGACCGGCGATGTTTCGCAGCACGATGTCCTCGCGCTCGTCACGAAGCAGCGGATTGCGCGCGCGCTCTCGCGCGACGAGCTCAGGATCGATCTCGCCGATAAGCAGATCTTCGTCGAACTCGGGCGCGCGCGCGGCTACGGTCCCATCGGGCGCGACGATCTCGGACCCGCCCCAGAACGCGATGCCATCCTCGTGGCCCACGCGATTCACGTACACGATGTACACCGTGAGATACGACGCGTAGAAGCGATCCATGAGCCGGCACGACTCCGCGGTCCCGAGATCGCCGCCCTCGGCGACGCCGCGGCCCGGACTCGCCGACGGCGCGAGCACGATCGTGGCGCCCGCCGCCGCGTAGAGGTACGGCGTCGAGACGTGCCACAGGTCCTCGCAGATCGCGACGCCGGTCGTACCGCCGGCCCACTGGTACGTCTCGAAACGATCGCCTGGCCCGAAATAACGCCCGTCATCGAAGATGCCGTATGTCGGCAGGTAGACCTTGCGGTGCACATGCACGAGCTTCCCGCCCGACCAATGACCCTGCGCGATGTGCAGCTTCGCGTCGGCCGAGCGCTCGACGAAGCCCGCGCTGATATCGATGTCCCGCGACGCCTCGGCGATGCGCGCGAGCTGCGGGTCGTCGGCCGCGCAGGCCACGTCGGCGGCGAGATCCTTCAGGTAATACCCGGTGAGCGAGAGCTCCGGGAAGATCACCAGGCGCGCGCCCGCCGCTTTGGCGCGGGCGATCCATTTGTCGTGCATGTCGAGGTTGCGCTTCACCGCGCCGAGCGCCGGCGCGCACTGCGCGATGGCTATGCGAATGCTCAAGGAGCGCGCATCCGCTCGAGCTTGTCGGCGTATTCGTGAACGAGCATTAACGCGCGATCGTCGTCCTTCGCCTCGGCGTACAGGTTGAAGAGCGGCCGGTCGGCGTCGGGCAGCACGAGGACCCACTCGCCGTCGCTCTGGTGCTTCACGCCGTCGATCTGCCGCGTGCGCTCCGTCTGTGGATCCTGCGCGAGCATCCGCATCACGCGGCCCTTCTCCTCCCATGGGCAGACGACCTGCAGGCGCGCGAGGTGGACGGGTGGGATCTGGTCGAGGACTTCGCTGAGGGTTTGCTTCGCGGCGACGAGGAGCTCGAGCAACCGAACCGTCGCGAAGAGGCCGTCGAATGACGGGTGGAACCGCGGGAAGATGAACCCGCCGAACCCATCGCCGACAAGGAGCGGGTGCTCGCGCGCGGCGAGGCTCATCTGCGCCTCGGCCGACGCGCGCACGCGTTGCACGCGCCCACCGTGCGCGCCCACGATCTCCTCGATCGACGAGGGCGCGTAGACGGGGACCGCGATGACACCGGGCGCCTGCCGGACGGTGAGCGAAACGAACGCGGCGAGGAAATGCATGTCGTTGATCACGCGCCCGCGATCGTCGACGACGAAGATCTTCTCTCCGCCGGCGTCGACGATCACCCCGAGCGACGCTCCGAGCGCGGGCACGAGGACCGCGAGCTGGCGCTGCTCTTCTTGAAACTCCTCGAACGAGCGCGACCCGATGTTCTCCGACACCACTCCGTTCACCGCGACAGCCTCGACGCCAATGGCATTCAGAAGCTGCGGAAGGAACTGCGCTGGCGTCCCATGGGAGTAGTTGACGACGATCTTCGGCTTCGCCTCGGTGATCTCTTTCCGGTGTGCGACCTCGGCCAGGAACGCCTCGCTGTACGCCTCGCCGACGCGCGGGGATTCGAAGATCCGCCCGACGTCCTCGTACGAAACGCGCCGGAGGTCTTCCCGGAAGAAGATTATCTCGACCTTCCGCTCCTGGGCTTTGTCCATATCGAGCGCCTGGCGGTCGAAGAACTTGACGTCGCAGACCCGGACGTCGAAAGGCGAAACGCGCACGTGCACGCCACCTGCGGCACCCATGCGGCGGGTGTGGAAGCGGCCAATTGGGAGCGGCGCCTGCGAGAGATCGGCGACGTGGATGCCGGCGCTGACGATGCCGCTCATGAGGCCGCGTTTCAGCATGCGGCTGGAACGGTGCTGGTCGCGATTCATCGTGATCGTCGCGCCCTGCTTGAGCGTCGACGCATACGCTCCTCCCAGACGGGCGACGAACTCCGGCGTGAGATCGATGTTCACGATGCCGGTGACCCCGAAGCGGCCGAACAGCCCGCGCCGCCCCTGCGCTCCCCAGATGAGGCTCGAGCCGATCACCGCGCCGGATTCGATCTGCTTGTCCGGCCACACCTTCACCTGCGCTCGCACGCGCGCGTGATCGCCGACGATCGTGTGGTCGCCGATCACGCTGCCTTCCTCGAGGATGACGCGCGACTTCAATGCGCATTGCCGGCCCACGATCGCGCCGTGGAGCTCCGACCGTTCGCCGATGTACGTGTTGCGCCACACGATAGAACTGTCGATGACGGCGCCGACGTCGACGGAGACGTAGTCGCGCAGCACGGTCGGTCCGATGATCTCGGCGTGCGGACCGATCTTCACGCCCTCGCCGAGAAAGATGGGCCCCGTTAGCTTGGCGGACTCGTTGATGTCGACGTCGCCGGCGGTCCAGACGCCTGGCAGGAGCTCGTTCCCGAGATCCTCGCCCTTCACCTTGCCGCGCAGAAGGTCGGCGTTCGCCCGCGCGTATTCGGCGATGGACCCGACGTCCGTCCAATATCCGTCGGCGACGTACCCGTAGAGCGGCTCGCCTTCCGAAAGCAAGCGCGGGAAGAGGTCCTTGCTGAAATCGAATACGTCGCCGACGGCAAAACCCTCCATCACGCGCGGTTCGATCACGTAAATGCCGGTGTTGATCGTGTCGCTGAAGACTTCGCCCCAGGACGGCTTCTCCAGGAATTTCGTGATCCGCCCGTCCTCGCCGGTGATCACGACGCCGTACTCGAGCGGGTTCGGCACGTGCACGAGGGTTAGCGTCACCGCGGCATTGCGCTCGCGGTGGAAGGCGATGACCTTCGACAGATCGATGTCGGTGAGCGCGTCGCCGGAGATGACGAGGAACGTGCCGTCGAGGTCGGGCACGATCTGCCGAACCGAGCCGCCGGTGCCAAGCGGCGTCTCCTCGACGCTGTATCGAAGGCGCATGCCGATGCCACCGCCGTCGCCGTAGCTGTCCTGGATGACCGAGGCGAGGTACTGGAGCGTGACGAACGACTCCTCGATGCCGTGGCGCTTCAGAAGCTCGAAGATGTGCCCGAGGCAGGGCTTGTCGACGATGGGCACCATCGGCTTCGGACGGTTGATCGTCAGAGGTCGAAGACGGCTTCCTTCGCCGCCCGCCATGACGACGGCCTGCATTGGCCCGAGTCTAGTTCGCGGGGGCGTGCCGGCGGAATGCGACGGACGCGCGCGTCAGCCCTGCTCCGCACCGATCGCGAACAACGCTTCGAGGTCGTGCCGCGAGTAGGCCTTGAATGCGACGTGGGTCTGGGTCCGCGCGACGCCGACCACCTGCGCGATGCGTCGCGTCACGATGTCAGCGAGCTCGTCGTGCTCCCGCGCGCGAACCATCGCAACGAAGTCGAAGTCGCCGGTGACCGAGTAGACCTCGGACACACCCTCGACCGCCGCGAGGGCCTCGCCGAGCTTCGGCAGCGCGCCCTTCTCAGCCGTGATCAGGACGACCGCGGTTATCACTGTTAGAGGCTCTTGACATCGATGTCGTGCAAAGCCGACTTCACGTAGTGCGCGGCTTCTTGAAATGCCATCGCCCTGCCGCGGTTGAGCGCCGCCTCGTACGAGTCGAGGCTGTCCTCGCTCGACTTCTCGTCGAAAACGTGGAACTGCTCTTCGCACTGATCGATCGCGAGCTTGACGCGGTCACGCGCAGCCGTGCTGATCAAGAGTGTGTCCTCCGAACGCAACTGTCTGAGCGTGAGAATAACGGCTACTCCCATCGCCACTCACGGGCGCGCCGGCTACGAGTCGGATGCAGACCCGCGACGGCGGGTCGCGTCGCGGGTGGCACGGGGGAGTGGGTTGCGCGCGAGCCGTTGACCAGCCGCGTCGCCGCGGCGCCGAGCCGGTTTGATCAGCCGGACGCTTTGATCAGGACGCCTGCCGATATGGCCGGCTATCGGAGTCCGATGTGTCCGCCGCGAACCGGCGGGTATGTGCGGAGCTCATCGACCAGCGTGAGGAGGGCTTGACGAGCACGCTCGCGATCGACGCTGAAACTCGGGACCGCCGCCGGCGAGAGATCGCGCCCCTGCAGCGCGGCCAATCGAAGGGCAAAGCCCAGCGCCTCGCGATCCGATCCGTCGAGGCGCGGAAGGTATTCGAGGAGCGTCGGCAGCGCGCCGTCGCCGAGGCTCGCAAGGTACTGCGCGTCCAGTGCACGGCTCGCATCCGCGGGGAGACCTCTCGGGTTGACGACCCGCTCGAGATTCTGTCGCGCAACGAGAGCGCTTGGGCCGATGACATGGACGGCGATCGCGACGGCCAGAGCGATGAGGCCACCGGCGTGGAGGAGCCAGCGCGTCGCGTCGCGCCACACAAGCACTGCAGCGCAAGCGCCGCCGGCCCCGAGCCATGCGATCCCGGCGAAGGCGTAGAACCGCTGCTCGGTCCACCCGTACGCGAGCTGGTAGAGGTGCATCCGGTATGCGGCCGAGACGACGATGACGAGCGTCGCGAGCGTGAGGGTCAGGGCCGCACCGACGTACACGCGACTGCGCTTCGCCACGACGAGCTCCACAGCGAACAGCAAACCGCCCGCGAGCACGGCGACGGCGATGAGCTCGAAAAAGCCGCGGCGGGCGTAAGTCGAATACGTGAGACCGGTGGCGTTCAGCGTGTCGATCCCGCCGAACAGATACGCGATCTGCAGGCCGACGAAGAACACGAAGAGCGCGTCGATCGCGAGCAGCGTGGTCGCGCCGGCGGTGGAGCTCAGAAGGCCGCGGAGGCGCGGCAGGACCGCGGGCATGGTCGTGTCCGTACGGCGCCCTGCGACGATGAAGAGGCCGCCCGCGACCCAAGCGAAGGCGGCCGCGAGGAGCGCGCGGCCGATGAGCTCGCCGATCGACCACTTGCGGAAGTCGAACACGTTGTTGACCGCGCTCGAGAAGACCGCGTCCGCGCTCGCGAACAGAAGCGCGAACACGACGAGGAAGGGGAAGGCGAGTGCCATCCCCATGCCCACCGAAGCGATCCGCCCCCCACTCCGTCGGGCGAGCGGGCGGCCGAGATCGGGAAACGCCGCGAGGGGCATCGCTCCGCCGGCCACGATCCGTCCCACGGCGACGAGGCCGAGGATGACGAGGATGTCCACGGCGCGGCGCGTGAGCGGCACGCCGGCGAACGAGACCGCGGCCATCGTGATGAGGACGAGAGTGGCGGGGACGTCGAACAGCAGCAGCATGAGATCGACGCGCAACGCCGGGAGGAACGCGAAGACGATCGCGGCGGGCACGATCCATCGATCGAGCGGGTCCACGCGCGCGCCGGTCGGCCGGAGCCGCCAGGCGATCGCGAGGATGACGAGCGACGCGATACCGACGTTTATCCCGAGCGCTGATCGATAGAAGAGGTACTGCGCCAGGATCCCGAACGCGAACGCGAGTGAGAGAAGCACCGCGGGCGAGTACCGATCGAGGGAGGCGACCCGCGGCGTCGCGCGTTCGATGACGTGATCGGCCATGCGCCGATCGTGTCATCCCCTCGGGCGGTTTTCGTATGAGTTAGAAGGCCTGCTAGTAGTTAGCGCGCCGCAATCACCCGATCTCGAG
>VBGU01000043.1:0-344 GCA_005881085.1 Chloroflexota bacterium
CAAGGAAAAAGAGAACTGGTGACGAGCCACTCCGGAAAAAACGGAGGCGAGCGGGGCGGCGCCGGTGTGAAGCAAGCCGGCGCCGTTGTTTTTGGGAGCGCTAAGGAGCAGAAGGTGGCTGTAACAGAGAAATCGCGAGCGATCGAGCAGGCGATTCAGCAGATCGAAAAGCAGTTCGGGAAGGGCTCGATCATGAAGCTCGGCGGGACCTCCGGCGAGAAGATCGACGTCATCTCGACAGGCTCGCTCGCCGTGGACATGGCCCTCGGCGTCGGCGGCTTTCCGCGCGGCCGGGTCGTCGAGATCTACGGCCCGGAGGCCTCCGGCAAGACCACCCTCGCGCT
>VBGU01000043.1:481-7065 GCA_005881085.1 Chloroflexota bacterium
CTGCTCATCTCGCAGCCCGACAACGGCCAGCAGGCGCTTGAGATCGCCGACACGCTCGTCCGGTCGGGCGCCGTCGACATCGTCGTCATCGACTCGGTCGCGGCGCTCGTGCCGCGTGAAGAGATCGAGGGCGAGATGGGCGACTCGTTCATGGGACTGCAGGCGCGGCTCATGAGCCAGGCGCTCCGCAAGCTCACCGGCACCATCTCGAAGACCAACACCACCGTGGTCTTCATCAACCAGCTGCGCGAGAAGATCGGCGTCATGTTCGGCAACCCCGAAACGACCTCGGGCGGACGTGCGCTGAAGTTCTACGCGTCGGTGCGCATCGACATCCGCCCGATCGAGCCGATCAAGCAGGGCGACGTGGTCATCGGCCGCCGCGTAAAGGTGAAGGTCGTGAAGAACAAGGTCGCCCCACCTTTCCGCATCGCCGAGATCGAGATCCTCGCGAGCGAGGGCATCTCGCGCGAGGGCGGGCTCATCGACATGGGAATCACCATGGGCGTGCTCGACAAATCCGGCGCGTGGATCAATTACGGCAAGACGCGGATCGGGCAGGGACGCGAGAACGCGAAGCAGTTCCTGCGCGACCACCCCGATGTCGCGGCCGAGATCGACGCCAAGGTACGCGCAGGCAACCTGACCGTCGGCGCCGAAAGCCCCAACGGTGAGGAGAGCTAGCCCCCGAGCGAAGCAGCTCGGCAGCCCGTACGAAGCTGCCGTCCTTTACCTGGGGAATCGGCCGCGCAGCGTCTCGGAGATCCGCCGCCATCTGCGTGGCAAGCGCTACGACGATGAGGCCATCGACGGCGCGATCGACAAGCTCCGCGCGCAGCGATACGTCGACGATCTGGACTTCGCGAAGTATTGGGTCGAGCAGCGTTCACGTTTCCGCCCGAAAGGCGATCGCGCGCTCGTGAGCGAGCTCAGCAGCAAGGGCGTCGCCCGCGAAACGATCGATGCGGCTCTCGGGGACATGCCAGCTGAAAGCGAGAGCGATCGCGCGCGGCGGGCGATCACGCGCCAGCTCAGGCGCTGGGAATCGCTCGAGCCCCCCGAGCGGAAGCGCAAGATCCACGCGTTCCTCGCGGCGCGCGGGTTCGGCTACGACGTGATCGATGAGGTCATCGCGAGGCCCGAGGCTGGAGCCGCGACCGACTAGGGCGGGGGAGGGCCGCGGCGAGCGCGACGACGTGGATCGGGAGAAGTATCGCGGACGCGATCCGCGCGATGGCCGTCGTCGTCCTGCCGGCGAACGGCGCGAACGACGCGAACGCGAGCGCCATCTGGGTGATGCCGAGGTTGCGAGCACGCTCGCTCTTCCCGACCGCATGTACGTCCTCGTACGAGATCCGCGACGCCATCGCGAGGTAGCGCAGCGAGGGCGCGATGAGACAGACGGCATCGAGCGTCCCGAGCCGTGTTCCCGCGAAAGTCGTCGCAAGCGTGAGCCAGCTATCGAGCTCGAGATCGAACACCCGACCGAGACGTGTTGGCCCGCGCCTGCGCCGGCGCGCCAGCGGTCCGTCGATCCAATCAGTCAGCGTCGATCCTGACACCGCGAGCGGCCACGCCATCCGCGCCGCGTAGCTTCCTCGATCGCGCGGACCTGCCAGCGCCGACGCGGCAACGATCGAAGCGGCGAGGCCCCGGCTGAGCGTGAGTGCATCGACCGCGTCCAGATCGTCGGGCTCCCTGTCATCGCGACGGGCAAGTGCCTGCGCGATCAGGAACTGCTGAAGAAAGAACGAGCCCAGCGCCGCGGCCGCGAATCGGACGCCTCGCCCGTGGTCATCCCTCGCGAACGGGACCGAGGCGAGGAGGATCGCGACGACCCCAGCGCCCGTGATACGAACCCATCCCGCGCCCACGCCTGCGCATGATGGCGCGAGTATCGTGCCGGGCGGTGGCGGAGACTCCCAACCGATCGTCGCTCCGGATCGAGCTCTACGGATGGGCGGCCACGTTCGCCTTCGTCGCGTTTTCGTATGCGCTCCGAGTTTTGCTGAACCCGCGCAGTCGGTGACATCGCGCGCCGATCGCGCTGCGTGGCCTACGACGTTCGACGAAATCGTGATCGGACCGAAGTCGGTCGAGCGCGGGCGATCAGCGGCGAAATGGCATGAAGCCTGAGGCGGTCAGGACGCGCTGCCAATTGAGGACGCCAGGGACCTCGGGGACGAGGGAGGGCCAGCGAGAGCCGACCATCTCGGCCACAGCCCCAACGAGGGCATCCAGCGAGTCGGCCGACGTTCCTATCCGGGTCTTGCTCTCGGTCGCCCGGAAGCCACCGCTCGTCTCTTCGACCTCGAAGATCAGGAAGTCCGTTCCTACTTCGGGCGCCAGCGCCTTTGGGACCTTTCCCTCGCGCCATGGATAGATGGCGTAGCCGACGCCCATTCCGTTGTCGGGAAGCTTCTCGCCGTAGCGAGCGACGACAGCCGGATCGATCGTCGCGCGGAGCTCCGCGAGGGTCGCGGCAGGCTTTGGCTCCTTGGGCGAACCGGAGTCGTCGCCGATGTACTGCACCTCGAACGAGCCATCCTTGCGCCGGGTTATGAGCGCTGTGACGAGATCAGGCTTGCGGCCAAACATCAAGTCGTCTCCAGCGAATTGATCCGCCTCGCCAGATCAACATCCGCGTCGGTCAGGCCGTGTGCGACGTGCGTCGTGAGGACGATCCGGACCGTCTTGTAGGCCTCAAGGTGGATGTCGGGGTGGTGGTTCGCCGTGTTGGCGGCCTCGGCGACCCGATTCACGAACGCCATCGCTCCCTTGAAGCCCTTGAACGTGAAGGTCTTCATTAGAGCCTCGCCGACCCGGGTCCAGCCCGTGCCCGAGGCGAGGAGGGAAGCCAGCGCGGCCTGGTCGAGTCGTGTCTCGTTCTCAGGGATCGGCACTTTCCAGAGCGTACTGGGGGCTGGGGGGCGAAGCCCCCCAAACGCTGTACGCGTTTCGTACGAGTCGTCCGAACTGCGTTATCCTGACAACACCAAACTTTGTGAACCAACGTGGCTGGCGGAGCGCCCCGTTCCGCCGGTCACTTACGCGAAAACGGGGGCGAGCGCACCCAGTCAAGCGAGCGTCCCCGCACACGCGGCACGGAAAGGATCGCCGTCATGCCCGACATGCTCGTCGTGGGCCTTGTGGCCCTCGTCGCGGCGCTCGTCGGCTTCGGGATTGCCCTTCTTCTGCGACGCTCGTTCGCGCTCGCGAGCGAGACCACGGCGCGGGCGAACGCTGATCGCCTGCTCGCCGAGGCGCGAGCCAGGCAGAACCAGATCATCCTCGAGGCCAAGGACGAGGCTCTCAAAGTCGCCAAGACCGCCGAGCTCGAGAACCGGGAGCGCCGAGCCGAGCTTCAGCGCTACGAGGGCCGGCTCGACAAGAAGGACGAACAGCTCGACCAGAAGATCGCGCAGGTCGACGAGCGCGACCGTCGTCTCGGTCAGAAGGAGCAGGAGCTCGAGGGTGAGCGGGGGAAAATCGCACAGCTCCAGGACGAGCAGCGCACGGAGCTGGCTCGGGTCGCGTCCCTGACCATGGACGAGGCCCGCGGGCTTCTCCTGGACCGGGTCGAGGAAGAGATGCGTGACATCACCGGTCGCAAGGTCCGCGAGCTCGAGATCGAGGCTCGGGAGCGGGCGGACGAGCGGGCACGCGACATCATCACCATGGCTCTCCAGCGATACGCAGCCGAGCACACAGCCGAGCACAGCGTGACCGTCGTGGCGCTTCCGAGCGACGACATGAAGGGACGGATCATCGGTCGTGAAGGCCGGAACATCCGGACCCTCGAAACCCTGACGGGAGTCGACCTGATCATCGACGACACCCCCGAGGCTGTCGTTGTGTCGGGATTCGACCCGATCCGACGAGAGATCGCCAAGCGTGCGCTCGAGCGACTTCTTGTCGATGGGCGCATCCATCCCGCGCGCATCGAGGAGATGGTCGGCAAGGCTCGCACCGAGATCGACCAGGTCATGAAGGAAGCGGCCGAGGCGGCGATCTACGAGGTCGGCATCGGTGGACTGAACCCTGACCTCGTGAAACTGCTTGGCCGTTTGCACTTCCGCACGTCGTACGGCCAGAACGTGCTGCGTCACTCGATCGAGGTCGCGCACGTCGCGGGAATGCTCGCATCCGAGACGGGCTACGACCCGCAGACGATGAAGCGCGCCGGTCTACTCCACGACATCGGCAAGGCGATCGACCACGAGGTCGAGGGCCCGCACACCGTGATCGGCGGCGAGCTCCTCAAGCGGTACGGCTTTCCGCAGGCGGTCATCGACGGCGTCGTCGGCCATCACGGCGACGTGGAGCCGGTGACGATGGTCGGCACCCTCATCTCGGCCGCCGACGCCATCAGCGCGGCGCGACCCGGCGCTCGCAGCGAGATCGTCTCGAATTACATCCAGCGTCTGCAGGAGCTCGAGAGCGTCGCCAACAGCTTCCCCGGCGTCGAGAAATCGTTCGCGATCCAAGCGGGTCGCGAGGTCCGCGTCGTGGTCAAGCCTGAGCAGCTCGACGACCTTCAGACCGCGCGCCTCTCCCGAGACATCGCGCAGAAGATCCAGGACACGTTGCAGTACCCCGGTCAGGTGAAAGTCACGGTCATTCGCGAGACTCGCGCGGTGGAGTACGCCAAATAACGCTCCACTACGGAAACACCGCCGCCTAGGACCGGCCCTCACAATCGACGCAAGTGAGGGGTGCGCGGCTCGTCCTGCTCGCGTCGATCCTCGTGTCGGCATGCGCGCCGGCGGGGACACAGCGCGGCGCGCCAGATCAGACCGCCGACGCCGTGGGCGCCACGGCGACCGTCGCGCCCACGGCATCGCCGGTCCCGCTGACCATCGCGAGCTCGAGTTACGGAGCGCTCGAGTTGAAAACGCTGCCGGGTGACAGCTGCGATGTCGCGATCAAGGTCGAGCCAGGCGTCTTCGGCGACGGCCCGCCCAAGACGCTCGCTGGAAGAGCCGACGCGACCGGGACCGTGAGCTTCACGTACGCGGCGCCACTCGTTCCCGCCGGCAATGGGCGGCACGAGGTGACCTGCACCGGCGCGGTGGGCGCGCGCAGCACGTGGTCGCAGTTCGACATCGGTCTCAGGACCCTCGACGCGAAGAGCTTCACGGCGCGGGTCCAAGGCGTCGACCCGATCACTGGCCTCGACGGTCTCACCGCCAAGCTCGACCCATCACTCGTCGCCGCGCGCGATGCGAGCGTGGCGCGGCTCAACAACACGCTCGTCAAGGAGTGGTCCGCGGCCACGAGGGGACTCGGCGCGCTGAAGCTCGTGCCGTCATCGGCGGACATCGTCATCTATGTCGTACCGGGACGGAGCAATTCGGTGCACCTCACTTCGCCGGATGGCTCCCAGCGGATCCTTCTTTTCATGGTCGACGACCTCGGCCCCGTCTCGACCGAGAACTCCGTCGCGGTGGCTCTGCACGAGCTCGGTCACATCTGGTGCTGCCGTGGCTCCGATGCCGGACCGGATGGGCACTGGCTCACATCGATCGCTGACCCGCTTCTTCAGGGCGTCGATCGCTTCGGCCTGATGACGCATCCGGTGACCTGTCTCGTGTTCCCGGGATTCGTCACGTGCCCGAATCGTTTCAGCGAGCGCGAGCTACACACCATGGGGTTCGCCGAGGTCCCACCGCCCCCGGCCGACCCGTGTGTCACACAGGCGAACGCCCTGGTCACCAAGATCACCGCCCTCGACGCGAGCCTTACGTCCACCCGCGCGACGATTGATGCGACCAACGCGCGCCTAGGGAACATCGAGGGGCAGATCGCATCGATGGAGCGCGCTTATCCCGGCGGTATGCCGCCGGACGTCTATGCCGTCTACACGTCGCTGATCAACCAGTACAACGGTCTTGTGAACGAGAACAACGCTCGCGTCGACGCCTTCAATCAGGACCTCGATCAGCGGAACGCTCTCGCACGACAGCCGCTGAGTTGCTGACCCTCGCTCGCACGCGATGAAGGTCCTCTTCGTCGGCGATGTCGTAGGGAAGCCCGGTCGTCAAGCGGTCGCGGCGCTCGTTCCCGCGATCAAGCGGGAGGAACGCATCGACCTCGCGATCGTTAACGGTGAGAACGCCGCGGGTGGCGCGGGACTAACGGGTGAGATCGCGCGCGAGATTCACGACGCGGGCGCGGACGTCATCACTAACGGGAATCACGTCTGGGACCAGCGGGCATTTCTCAAAGAGATCGACACGCTCGGGTACTGCGTTCGCCCACTGAACCTTCCGCCGGGGAATCCTGGCAAAGGCTGGGTCATCCAGAACGGAGCGCTCGTCGTGAACGCGATCGGGCGTGTCTTCATGGCCGAGCAGGACGACCCGTTCCGCGCTGTCGATGCGCTTCTCGCGGAGCTCGGTGAGGGCGCGCCGAAAATACGCATCCTCGACTGGCACGCGGAAGCGACGAGCGAGAAGCTCGCGATGGGGTGGCACCTCGACGGGCGGTTTTCGGCCGTGCTCGGGAGCCACACCCATGTGCCGACCGCGGATGCGCGGATCCTCCCGCAGGGAACCGCGCTCGTCGCTGACGCCGGCATGGTC
>VBGU01000012.1 GCA_005881085.1 Chloroflexota bacterium
GGTCGAGAATCTCGTTCTGGCCGTTCAGGATCTGAATCTGCTGCACCGACATTTGATGGAGCGCTGTCAACGTCTCGTGGTCGGCCTCGGCGCGCGCGTCCTGCGCGGCCGAGATCACCTTCTGCCCGACGATGATGATCGGCAGAAGGACAAGTTGCAGGAAGTTCGACGAGAGCCAGTTCACGAGGACGGTCGCCGACCCCTGCTGGATCGCCGCCGGCAACGCCACCAATGCGACGAGCGTGAAGACGTAGGCGCAATACATCGTCCCGACGATCTTCGTGATCCTGACGGCGACGGCCGCGTTGAACCGGCCCATCGGGCTCGTGCCGTGGACGCGAGCGTGGACGTGTTCGGTTAGCACCAGTCTGGGTACGTGCGTCATAGGGTTTATCACTTCCGTCATCGCGTCTCCTCCAAAATCCATTCATGGAGCCGGCGGCCGTCGAAGGAAATCTAGCGGTCGGCCGATGGCGGCGAGGGGCATCGCCGAGGGGTCACACTGAAAGGCGATGCGGATCCTGGCGGTGAGCGACGTCGAGGACGAGGCCGTTGCCGGCTCTCTCGCCTCAAAGGTCGGCACGATCGATCTGGTCATCGGCTGCCGCGACCTCGACTACGAGTATCTCGATTACGTCGGCACCGCCCTTGGCGTCCCACTGCGGGCAGTCCACGGCAATCACGACGTCCCCCCGGAAAACAACGACGACCCCGCTATCGCGGTCTGGTGGCGCGGAATCGATCTTCACGGTCGCGTCGTGTCGGTCAACGGTGTTCTCTTCGCCGGTCTCCAGGGGTCGCCTCGGTACAGCTCCGGCCCCTACCAGTTCGAGGAGTCCGATGTCTGGCTCGCGATCCTCCGCATGGTCCCATCGCTCATCGCCAACCGTCTACGGCGTGGCCGATTCCTCGACGTGCTCGTGACGCATGCTCCGCCTCGCGGGATTCACGAGGGGACCGACCGCGCACATCGGGGCTTCGCTGCCGTTCGCACATTTCTTCGGTGGTTCCAGCCGCGTTATCACCTGCATGGGCACACGCACGTATACGATCGGCGCACGCCAACGACAACGCAGTTCGGACGAACGACGGTCATGAACGCGTTCGGCGCGCGCACCTTGGACATCCCATGAAATCGGACCTCGTGCGTGGCGACTACGAGCGCGCCCGGCGGAAATCCTTCGTCCGTGCGATCGCAAGCTGGCTCCGACGCTCCGACAACGCATTGCTCGCGTTCGAGGAGATGCGGCAGGGCATCCACGCGAAGACCCAGCGCGACGGCGGCCTGCGAGAAGTGCCGATCGATCAGATCGTCGGCAGCGTCGGCCGGTACCGCGATTTCGACCGCGCGTTCCTTCCCAAACAAGTGAGGACGAGAGATCGCTGGGAGAGCGTCGACCGCGCCCACCGCGAGAGGACCGAGGTGCCGCCGATCGAGCTCTACAAGATCGGCGAGGTCTATTTCGTGAAAGACGGGAACCATCGGGTCTCCGTCGCTCGAGAGCGCGGGCAGGCGTTCATCGACGCTCACGTGATCGAGGTCACGGCGCCCGCGCCGGTCGACTCCGCCGAGGACCTGCTCGACTGGATCCGCGACCGCGACGCGCTCGCGTTCTACGAGACGACCGATCTCCTGCACCTTCGGCCGGACGCGCGCATCGAGCTGTCGCTTCCGGGCCAGTACGACAAGCTCCTGGAGCACATCTCGACTCATCGCTGGTACCTCGGCAACGAGCAGAAGAGGGAGGTGAGTTACCCGGAGGCCGTTGCGAGCTGGTACGACCGCGTCTACCTGCCGACGGTCGAGGCGATCCGCAAGACCGGGGCGCTACGCGACTTCCCGAGCCGCACGGAGGCGGATCTCTACCTCTGGACGACCGAACACCACTGGTACCTGCACAAGGCCGCACATCCGCAGGGCGAGTCGCTTGAGGCAATCGTCAGCGAGTACGCCGGCGAGAACAGCGAGCGAGCGCTGCGGCCGTTGCTGCGACGCGCGCGCGCGAAGCTTCCGAACCCCCGGCGCACATTCCCGCGCTAGCCGTTGCTCCGGTATGTAGGCCGGTCGAGCGCTCGGCAACTGGCCGATCAATACAGCGAAGTCGGCCCCGGAACCGTCTGCCGGCGAGATTGACATGACATCGGCATGACATTTCACGTTCTGATGTCAGCGGACCGCGACCGCTGGTCACGCCTGTGCAGGGGCCGTTCGCAAGCTGAGGGGTTCCCAACAGACCTAACCCTCAAGGTGACACCACATCTTGTACACGCCCGCGCCACGACGAGCACTAGAGACTGACTCTGGCTCCTTAGGAAATTAGGGGGAAACGGGCATCAGGTCAACGGGACGTCTGGCAGCGGTGGGGGACATGCTCGGTGCGCTGACTGAAAACAACGAGGAGTTACGCGCGCGCCTCGAGGCAGCTGGTCGCCTCGCGGCGCTCGGTGCCGACGCTCCGCGCCCTGTATGACGAGACCACGCGCGTCGTAGACGCGACCGTGTTCCTGTTCGCGCTCTATGACGAGGCGAGCGAGACCGTCGAGGTCATCCGGCAGATGGACCGCGGCGACGAGCACGAGGGCGGCTCGTTCCCGCTTGGTAAGGGCTTCACGAGCGAGGTCATTCGAACCGGATTGCCCAAGATCATCCGCCGATGGTCGACCGAGGGGCCCTCGGTCCGCCTTCTCTATGGGACGGAGGCGGGAGAGCTTGTTTCGCCGCAGTCGGGCCTCGTCGTCCCTATCCGTGCCGGCGATCGGGTGCTCGGAGTGATCTCCGTCCAGAGCTATCGACCCGAAGCCTACGGCGAGGCCGACGTGCTCGGCCTGACCGCGATCGCGGCGCAGGCGGCTATCGCGATCAAGCGTCTTCGCGCGACGGAGCAGCTGGCCCTGGAGCACGAGCGTCACGCACTGCAGCTGGAGGCCGTCCTCGCGAGCATGACCGACGCGCTCCTGATCGTTGACGCACGAGGGGCGATCGTGCGGTTGAACCGGGCGGCTCGACAACTCCTCCGTCTGGATAGCGCGAGCCTTGTCTTGGGCCAGCCACTCGAACGGCAGCGGGTCGAGCAGTGGCCGGTGGCCGCGCGAGAGGTCACCGCGGCGCTGGTCCCGGTCATCGAGGCCTTGCGCTCGGGCACGAGCGTTGCCGACACGCAGATCGAGCTCCACTCAGGAGAACGGTGCGTCCTGAGCGTGAGCGGATCGGTGCTCCGTTCGGCGAAGGGTCCCCTGCAAGGTGGCGTGGTCGTGCTCCGCGACATCACCGAGCAGCGTGATCTCGAGCGACTGAGGGAAGACATCTTCGCCATGGCCTGGCACGACATGCGGACGCCCCTCACGCTGGTCAAAGGTCACGCCGAGATCCTCCTTCGCCGACTTTCCTCCGGCGAGGGCGATGCCACGGCCTCCAAGGCCGCTGCCGAATCGATCGTCAAGCACGCGGGCCGCCTCACCGAGCTGCTCACAGTCCTCTTCGACGTGCACTGCCTCGAGGCGGGCCTCCTTTCGCTCTCGCCCTGGCCGACGGATCTCGCCGCAATCACGCGCGAAGTGACGGACGAAGTTCGCCTGACCGCGCACCACAACATCAACGTGTTCGCCGACGCCATCGCCGAAGGTGAGTGGGACGAGCGACGTATCCGCCAAGTGCTCATGAATCTTCTCTCGAACGCTCTCAAGTACTCGCCAGACGGATCGACTGTCACGGTGTCGGTAACCACCGATGAGCGGAGCGCGACGGTCCGTGTCTGCGACGAAGGGGTCGGCCTCGATGAGGACGAGCTGCCGCAGGTATTCCGTCGCGGCTACCGGGCGGCGTCGGCGGGACGCGTCAAGGGAGACGGGCTCGGCCTTTACTTCGCCCACGGCCTGGTTGCGAAACACGGCGGTCGCATGTGGGCTGAGTCGCTCGGTCACGGTCGAGGGAGCACGTTCAGCTTCTCTCTGCCGTTGACCCACGAGAGCGTCGAGTCCGTCGAGGATCAGGCATGAAGCGAAACCCGCTGATCGGCATCGGCGGCGTGCTCGTCACGCTCGTGCTCGTCCTTGTAGCGCCAGGGCCAGCCGCGCGCGCCGAGTCGGCGCTCCCGGACAAGGTCGATCCCGCGCTGCGGACGCTGATGCAAGAGCGGCCGCTGTCGCTGCTGCCGGTCATCGTCGAGATGCAGGAGGCCGCCCCTCCGTTCGTCGGGGCGGCCAATGTCAACCGCGCGAATGAAGCTCTGGATCTCCTCCGTCTGTATGGGACTCCGGTCGCCGGGCTCGCGCTCATCGACAGCGCCGCCGGATTCGCGAACGCCCCCGGTATCGAAGCGATCAGCCTCGTGCCGACCGTCGCGTATGTGCATCTCGACGCGACGGTAGTTCCCGCACTCGATCCCTTGCCTACGCCGACCCCGCTACCTACGCCGCCGCCGCCGCTACCAACCCCGACGCCCGTGCCGACCCTGATCCCAACCCCGACGCCCACCCCGACCGCTCCACCGACACCGGTCCCGACCGCGACGCCAACCCCGACTCCGACGGCGACACCGGCGGCCGCGCCGAACGACGCGTCCGCGTCGGCGTCGACGGCGACGCCCACCCCGACGCCCACCGCCCAAACGCAGGGCTCAGCGGTCTACTCGCATGTCGTGAACGCAGATCAGCTTTGGTCGCAGGGGACGACTGGAAGAGGCGTGACCGTCGCGGTGCTCGACTCCGGGGTTGCGGCGGATCCGGATCTCGTCCAGCCCGCGAACCGCATCCTCGCGTCGGTCAACTTTGCGGATCAGCGCCTGGTGAGCGATCCGGGCGGCCATGGCACGCACGTCGCGGGGATCGTCGCCGGCAACGGCGGCCGCTCCGATGGCCAGTTCGTCGGTGTCGCCCCCGAAGCGAACATCGTCGACGTTCGAGTCCTGAGCAGCACCGGAAGCGGGCGGATCTCGTCGGTGGTGCGCGGGATCGAGTGGGTGCTCGCGCATCAAGCGACCTACAACATCCGCGTCCTCAACCTCTCGTTCGGCGCGCCCGCCAGCACCTCGTACCGCACGGATCCGATGTCGGCCGCTGTGGAAATCGCGTGGCGCCGTGGCCTCGTCGTCGTCGTGGCTGCGGGCAACGGCGGGCCGGCACGCGGCACGGTCGCGAGTCCGGGCATCGACCCCTACGCGATCACCGTCGGCGCTACCGACGATCAGGGGACGATCAGTCCACGCGACGACACGCTCGCCCCGTTCTCCTCGTGGGGCAGCGCCGACTCGAACGCCAAACCTGACCTCGTTGCCCCTGGGCGGCGGATCGTGTCGCTCCGCGTTCCGGGAAGCGCGCTCGACCGGCTGTTCGCCGACCGCGTCGTGACGGCATCGACAGGGGCGACGTACATCCGAATGAGCGGAACGTCGATGGCGACGCCGGTCGTGTCCGGCGCTGTCGCGCTCCTGCTCCAGCGCCGGCCGTCCCTCACCCCGGATCAGGTCAAGGCGATCCTCGTCGCGTCGACGCAGCCCTACGGTCAGGACACCGGCGTCGCGCTTCCCGATCCCAGCGCCGATGGCAGCGGACTCCTCGACGCCCTCGCCGCCGTCCAAAGCGACGGTGCGGCGATGAGCTCGGGCACTGGCGGTATCGGTCTGCCGAATTCCGTTCCGCTCGCCGATAGCCTCGTAGCCCGCGCGAATCGCGGGCTGCGGCCGGCCGACAGCTTCGCGCGCTCGCTCCTCCCGGTGCTCCGGGGAATCCCGCTGCGCTGGAAGGACCCGACGCTCGGCGGCATCGATTGGACAGCGCTGACGTGGGACAGCATCGCCTGGGACAGCGTCGCTTGGGACAACTTCGCGTGGGACAGCATCGCGTGGGACAGCATCGCGTGGGACAGCATCGCGTGGGACAGCATCGCGTGGGACAGCATCGCCTGGGACAGCATCGCCTGGGACAGCATCAACTGGGATAGCAGCATCAACTGGGATTAGGCCGGGATCTTTACGCTCTCGGGCGATGCGTTTCGATCATCTGATGCACTGGGTGCCCGACCTCGATCAGGCGATCAAGGAGTACGGCGACCTTGGCTTCCCGGTCCAGCGCGGCGGCCAACATCCTGGGCTTGGGACGCACAACGCGGTATGGCGCAGCCCACCCGCCTACCTCGAGCTCATCGGAGTTCGAGACCGGTTCGAGGCAGCCGCCGCGATGGGGGCGCATTGGCCTCGCCTTGAAGCGCTCCTCGCTTCGGGTGGCGGGGCAGGCCGCTTTGCGGTGCACGTCGAAAATGTCCAGGCGGTTGTCGATATGTTGCGGAGCGAGGGCATCGACGTGAGCGATCCGCGGCCAGGCTCGGCGAAACAGGAAGACGGCACAACGGCCAGCTGGACTGCGGCGGCGGTTCAGGGAGGTCCGCCCTGGGCGCCGTTCTTCATCAATTACGGGATGTCGCTGGCTGAGCGCACCAAGTTCCTCGGCGCCGCGGAGAGAGCGCCGCAACCGTGGCAGATAGATCGGCTTGTGGTGGAGACTCCCGACCCTGTGTCGTCGGCGCGTTGGCTAAGCCGCGTGCTGGGTGTGACCCCGGAGGCAGGGACTACGAACGTTCCCCTGGAGGGGGCGAACGTCGAATTCCGCGAGGGCGATAGCGATCGCGTCACGCGGGTGCTCATCGGTGGAAGCAATCCGCCATCTGGTGAGGTGGCGGGCTTGAGCGTCGACGCAGGCTAGCTAGAGCGGTGCCGAGCCCGCCTTGACGAGACGTGAGCGTCCAGGCCGCCGCATTCGGGACGGGATCGGATCGCAGTCACAACGGACCTGCTCTTCGAGCAACACACGATCCCAGCGACCGAGATCCGCGGCCGCATCGTACGTGCTCTGCAAGAACTCCATCAGGGTCGCGGCGGGATCGGCCGACGTTCGGACCGCCTCGTAGGGCAGCACGAACTCTCCGCGCGCGGCATTCCACTCTGGGGGTGGATCGTGGCGGCCGGTAGTCCATCGAGTGACGGCATCGCGTAGGAGTAGTACTCCGCCTGCGGCACGTCCGCGTTGCCCGGCCAGAAGCCGGCGGCGATGAGCTCGTGCGAATACGCCTCGTGCATGACATGAATGTCGACGTTCGGTGGCTTCCCGCCGGCGTAGGCCGGCGCGCGTTTTCCGCTGAAGCGCGCGGAGGCGAGATCGAAGGAGCCCCAGAAGAACTGGACGGGGCTCGCCTTTCCGAGAAAGCCAGCGCGGAAGCGCTCGAAGACGACGTGCGTCTTCAGCAGCCCCGCCGCGAACAGCCGCGCGCGATCGCGGTCATACGGCCGGATCTCAACGTCGTCGGGAAACGGCACGGCGACGGCCACCTCGGCGGGCAACACATCGATGTGGGGGTCCGGCACGCCGAGTCGGTCAAGTGAGTCGAGCACCTCGCGATAGAACTGCGCTACAGACATGGACCGCAGCGGTATCGCGGCACTCCCGCCGGCGCTCGTGACGATACGGAGCTCGTGCGCAACGAAGTCGAGATCGATCTGAAAGGCCCCGCCGCCGCTCGGCACGACCCCGGTGGTCAAGCCTCGAGGGGTCACCGCGAGGCTCGAGTTCCACCAGTGGTTCAGGAGCGGCGTCATCTCGAGACGGATCTTGCCGACGATCTGCGTCCACATGTGGATCGCGTGGAGGGTGTCCTTCCATGCTTCATAGGGCAGGGGAGGCCACGCCTCGAGCTCGTTCAAGGGCACAGCCCGAGCGTAGTCCAGCGTCACGTTTGCAGTCGGAGCCGGACGTCCGCGGCGGATGCGTCGCCGAGCGAAGCCATCGCGACGTGCTCGAGACCGCTTTTCAGCGAGGCGCGAACCGCGCGTCTCACAGCCGCGATGCTCGTCGGCGACATGCTCAACACGCGAACACCGAGGCCGATGAGCAACCGGGCCGCCTCGGGGTCGCCCGCCATCTCGCCGCATATCGAGAGCTCGATGCCCGACCGCTCGGCGGCTTCGACCGCGAGCCGTATGAGCCGGAGAAGCGCGGGATGAAGGGAGTCGCGATACCGCTCCAGCGCCGGGTTGCCTCGATCCGCGGCGAGCGTGTACTGGAGGAGGTCGTTCGTCCCGATGCTCACGAAGGTCAGTTCGCGGACGTAGGTGTCCGCGGTGAGGATCGCCGAAGGGATCTCGAGCATGACGCCGAGGTCGACCTGACCGATCGGCCTCCTCTCGTCGAGCAGCTCCGCGCGGGCCCGATCGACTAGATGCCTCAAGGTCGCGACGTCGCCCGCGTCCGCGACCATCGGGGCCATGACCTTCACACGCCCTTTCACCGCGGCGCGATAACACGCGCGCAGCTGCGTCACGAAGATGTCGGGCCGGCGATCGGCCAGGCGAAGCGCCCGCACTCCCAGAAAGGGGTTGTCCTCTTCTTTGAGCGGGAGATAGGGGATCGGTTTGTCGCCCCCGACGTCCAGCAAACGGATGGTCACGGGACGCGGCGCGAAGGCCGCGATGACCTGACCGTACGCTTCGACCTGCTCGTCCTCGGATGGCGGGCTCGACCGCTCGAGAAAGAGAAACTCGGTTCGGAACAGACCGACGCCGCGCGCCCCTAGGGCGACTGCGCCGGCGGCCTCGCCTGGCGAGCCGATGTTCGCGAGGAGCTCGATCGCCGTCCCGTCTTTTGTGACCGCCGGAAGCGCGGCCTCCTCGACGTCCCGACCGCGATCGCGCCGGATCGCCCCGGCGCGCGCCTCGTAGCGCGCCACGTCTTCTTTCGTGGGCGCGACGAGAATCTCGCCGGTCTCTCCATCGAGCGCGAGCGGGGATCCGCGGCGCCCCTCGTCGAGCGTGGCGAGCAAACCGGTCGCGCCCACGACCGCCGGGATCCCGTACGCGCGCGCGAGGATGGCTGCGTGCGCGGTGGGGGAAGAGGCCTCGAGCGCGATGCCCAGCAGACGATCGCGCGGCAAGGTCGCGGTCAGCGATGGTGGCAGATCTTCCGCGACGACGATCGACGGTTCGGAGAGGCGGATGCCAGCGTCCCCGAGTCCCGCGAGCTCGCGCGCGACCCGATCGCCGACGTCGAGGACGTCCGCGGCTCGCCCGGAGAGCAGCGTGTCGCCGAGGGCACGAAGCTGGTCGGCGACGCTCGTCGCGGCCGCGGTGATGGCGGCGATGGCGTCGGCACGATCGACGCGGATGTGGGCGGCCGCGGCGTCGAGGAGCTCGGGGTCTCGCGCGATCATCGCGTGCGCGAGGAAGACCTCCGCCTCTTCGGTGTGGCCGGCGCCGCGGACTTCGTCGGCGAGATGCTCGGACGCTCGGCCGACGGCTTCGGCGGCCGCGATCAGTCGGACGACCTCGGCCTCCGGTTCGGCCACGATCCCACGCGAAACGTGAGTCTTCCGCTCGAAGCGGACCCACGGACCGTGCGCGACACCCGGGGATGCGGCCACTCCACGGATGAGGACCGCGTTCTCGGTCTTCACGATCGCAGCCGGCGCGAGGGATCGATCCGCTCGTGAACGATCACCGCTGCGCGGTCGGCCGCCGTCACCGCTCGCATTCTCGTCCCGCGCGAGCGGATGGCCGCGACGGACCACGCGACCGCTTCGCCGAGGGCGCCGGACTCGCCGCCCCCCGCGAGGAATCCCGCCAGGAGGGCATCGCCCGCGCCGACCGTGTTGACGACGTCGTCGATCGGTGCCTCGGCATGAGATGCCCCGTTCGCGTCGACGAAGAGCGCGCCGTCCGGACCAAGACTCACCAACACGGCTTGGCATCCCCGCGCAAGGAGCTCGCGCGCGGCGGCAGCGGCGTCGCCGATGGTCGCGAGCGATCGGCCAACGAGCGCCTCGAGCTCTTCGTGGTTCGGCTTGACGAGGGCAACTCCGGCGCAGATCGCTGCGCCCAGCGCTTCGCTGCTCGTGTCGATCGCCACACGCCGGTCCGAGGCGCGGCCAGCTAGGCGCGCATAGAAATCAACGGGAGCGCCCGGCGGCAGCGAGCCACAGCCGACGATCCAGCTCGCCCCCGGGGCCGCCGTCGCGGCGGCGATTATCGCGTAGACGTCATCCGATGCAAGCTCTGGTCCCGGCTCGTTCAGCTTCGTGAGCGTGCCGTCCGCTTCGACGACGCTCACATTCGTCCTGATCGAACCCGCGATCGGGACTGCGGAGATCGGCGTCGCGTCCGCGAGGAGTCGGAGATACGTCGTCGCCGAGTCTTCCGCGAGCGGCAGCACCGCGACCGTCGGAACGCCCTGTGCAGCGAGGGCGCACGAGACGTTGACACCCTTCCCGGCCGCTTCCGCGGTCGAGCGTTTGGCGCGGATGAGCGCACCTCGTTCGAGGCGATCGATCTCGAGGGTGCGGTCGATACTCGGGTTCGGCGTCACCGTCACGATCACGTCGAAGCGATCGCGGTGGGTTCGAGGTGCTTCGCGAACAGGACGGCTTCAGCCTCGGATGTCCACGTCCCGCCCGGACCGAGCGCCGCCGCGAGCTCGGGATCGTTGATGGCGAGATCCTCCAGTGAGGTCAGCGGAAGGCCTCGCAGCTGCGGGAAGATGACGATCTTGCCCGCGAACCGGCCTTCCATCAGCGACCGCAGTCCATCCGCGGCGGCCTCGATCCCGCCCACCGCTGCGACCGCGCGCGCGGGCGACAGCTGCCCGGCGAGGGTCTTGCGAACGACCAGCTCCTGGTCCGCTATTCGCGAACCGGACGTGCCCGTGTACTGCGCTCCGTGCAGATAAACGCGCGAGATGTCGAGCGACGCGCGGGTCCCCACCGGAAGACCCGCGAAGAGCACGAGCATCGCGTCGCCGGCCATGACGCGCGCGGCCTGTGTGACCGCGGCGGCCGTCGGCGCGGTCACGATGACGTCATCCGCGCCGCGCCCTTTCGTCTCGTGCGCGACGAGCATCGCGAGATCTTCTTCGCTCGCGACCGTGGTCACCACGAGACGCCGGCCGAGCGCCGCCGCGATCGGCTCGAGACGACTCCGCGCCATCGCGAGTCGCTCCCGGTCGAGGTCGACCGCGATCAGCGTCGCCGGGCCGTTCGGCGTCTTCAGCGCGCGCTCGAGATGCATCTGCCCCATCGGGCCGGCGGCCCCCACGAATAGGGCCACACCGCCGGGCCGGAGCTCGGCGCGGTTCCGCGCTACGCCGTATGAGGCGGACACGTCAGGCCCGCGCGTGCCGACATAGGCCGTGTAGTGGTAGTGGATCCGCCCGATGTCGATGTCTACGGGGCCGTCCAGCGGCTCGTCGCCGACTAGGTTCAAGAGGCCACGGAAAGCTAGGGCATCGCTCGCTCGCGACACGAGCGATGCGGACCTCGGACCGAGCACGATGATGTCGTCGAACGGCCCGGCGACGAGCTCCTGTTCGGTGACCACGATTTCGGCTCTAGGCGCGCTGGCCCTGACCGCGGCGACGACATCGTCGCGCAGCCCGGACAGGACGATCTCGCGCGCGCTGGCGAGCGCGCCGCCGAAGTCATACGTGCGGGCGTCATCCCGACGTCCGACCACCCAGGCGCGGCCACCCGCCGCCGGGTTCAGCCTCCGGCGCTGCGTGTACGCAGCTTCGACGCATGCCCACGGCTCGGTGAGCGCCGTCTCCGCGTATCCGAGCCGGTCGCCGACGTCGGTCACGTACGCGCCGTCGTCGGCGGCGAGGACCTCGGGACCGAGGACGTGGTAGCCGATGAGGCCGCCGGGGATCGTGTACCCGTACGCGGTGCTTCGGCCGTTGGCGTAGATGTCCGGCTGAATGGCGAGTCGCTGGCCGGAATGAAACCGGTCGGCGAGCTCGCTACCGACGGCGACGACCGTCACCGCGGTCTCGTGGCCGAGGCGCGTCGGGTGCGTCGCGAGATCCTGGCCGTAGAGCTTGGGATGCTCACCCCCGAGGCGGATCAGCTTCACGTCCGAGAAACAAAGGCCCACCGCGTCGACCCGCACGAGGATCTGATCCTTTGACGGCGCCGGGACGTCGACCCATTCGGGCTGACCGTCGCGCCCGACGCTTTCGACGCCCTTCCCGTACACGTTCCAGGCGAGCGTGCGTGTCGGCGCCTTCGGCACCTCGCCGTATGCGGCGTAGACCCCGTTGCTCCTGGTCATTTCGCTCGGGGGAGGTCCGCGTTCTTGAGCACTCGGCCGGTTGGGTCGAGGATGCCGACCTTCGTCGACATCGTCAGCGGGCTCGCCGTGAAGAGATCACCGGCGTTGATCGCGACCCAGCGGTATCCCTGAAGCGATGTGAGCCGCTTTATCGCTGGGCCGATCTCGGCTCCGGTGGCGGCGACGTTGATCCGCCCGCGCGATGCGACGAGATCAGCAAGCCCGTCGGGATCCGGCGTCGCGCTCAGCGCCGCGGTTATCGCGGTGAGGAGCGCCTCGCGGTCGAGCCGAGCCATCTCAGCCTTCGGTCGTGCTGGTCAGGATCGCGGCGACGGCATCGGTGGCGCTCTGGGCGTCCGCGCCGCGAGCCACGATTCGCACGTCGTCACCCATGGCAGCTCCAAGACCGAGCAGGGCCGTGATGCTTCGGGCGTTCGCCTTCCGCCCGTTCGCGTGGATCACGACCTCGGCGCCGAACGGGCGCACGCGATCGACCACGGTCGCGGCGGGCCGCGCGTGTAACCCGTGCGGGTTCGTGATCTTGAGCTCGCGGGCGACCTCGTCGCTTCGGGCGGGGTGCCCGTTACTGGATGGAGCGTCGGTCTCGGGCGCCGTCAGCGCCCTGTGGATTTCCGCCGCGTCCAGGGTGCTTCCGAGACGTCTGCACAGGTCCTGGTCACCAAGTATTGTGCCCAGGCGCGCGAGCACCTTGAGGTGTTCATCGGAAGTGGCCGCGAGCCCGATCACGAGATGCGCTGGCTCGTCGCCCCACGGCACGCCTTCTGGGAATTGCGCGACGGCGAGCCCGGTGCGTAGCACGTATTCCTTCGACTCGTTCGTACCGTGCGGCAGCGAGATCCCGTTGCCGAGATACGTCGACACGATCTCTTCGCGCTCCTGCATCTGAGTAACGTACTCGGACTTCACGCAGCCCTCCGCGACGAGGATGGAGCCGACGAGCGCGATCGCCTTTTTGCGATCCGCGGCCGTCGCGCCGACGACGACCGCGGACGGCGACAGGACCTCGACTGTCACGATGCTTTTCCCGCTTCAGCGGAGATCTCTTCGCCCGCGACGAGGCCGCGCAGCAGCCGGTCGGACGCCGTGTTGTTCATAAAGTTCTTGAACGTGAGCACGACCGCGGTGGGGGCGACCTTCCGCGCGCGGTCCGCGAGGCCTTCGTGTGCTACGACGACGTCCGTATTGCTCGGTATCTCGTTGACCGGCGAGTGAACGACGCGGACGTCGAGCCCCGCGTCCTTGATCTTCTTCTTGAGCTGGTTGGCTCCGATGAGGCTCGACCCCATGCCAGCCTCGCAGACGAACACGACGAGCTTCACCTCGTCAGCGCGCTTACTGACCATGACGACACCTTCCCCTTGCTCTTAGGTCCACCGGCCGGTGCGACCGGCCGGTGGACAGCGCGTCGTGAAGGAGGCTACGCGGGCTGCGGCTCCCGGGTCGGCATCTGGCTCGTGGTCGTGGTGGTCTCGGTCTCTTCGACCTTAGCCGGGAAGAGCCGCAGGAGCATCGAACCGACCGCGAACGAGACCGCCGCCGCGGCGAAGACTCCGAGGAACACCCCGAAGTGCTGACCGGGTGGCGTGACCGCGAGGT
>VBGU01000013.1 GCA_005881085.1 Chloroflexota bacterium
CGAGATGAGCGCGTCGATCTGCGACTGGATGGTGCCGAGGCTGTCCTGGAAGCTCGAGATGCCGCTCGTGGCGTTGTCGGTGAACGAGCTGAAGTTGGATTTCGCCGAGGCGTAGTTCGCGGTCAGCTTGTTGAGGGCGGCCTGCGCCGTCGCCAGATCCTGTGCGGCCTGCTGGCGAGCCTGTTGCAGCGCCTTCTGCGCATCGCTCGTCGTCGAAGCCGTGCGGTTGTAGTTGTTCTGCGCGCTGACGAGGTTGGCCTGCGCCTGCGCGAGCGCGGCCTCGAGGTCCGTCGTGTCGAGCTTCGCGAGGGGCTGGCCGGCTGTGACTTGCTGGCCAACGGACACGTAGATGTCCGAGATCTTGCCGGCGCTCTTGAAGGTCATCTTGGTCTGATTCATCGCGGCGACCGATCCGGAGACCGCGACGCTCTGGATGACCGACCCCTTCGTCACGGCTTGTGTGCGAAGCTCCGTCTTCGCGGCGGGGGCGTTCGCGCGTGAGACGAAGACCGCGCCGCCCGCCATCAACCCGATCAGGACGACGGCGAAGATCCGACCCGGCCACGTCATAAGGATTCCTCTGAATACGGTCATCGTTCTCTGCCCCCCTCGTGGATCAATGCTCTAGGTCGCGGCCTGCGAGCGCGTGTGGGCGCCAGACGCGCCGTCACCACCGCCCCGAGCGCATACGCAAGAACGCCCACCACCGCGATAGCGCCCAGATATGGAAGCTGCCACGAGATATAGATAAGGGTGGCGCCTAAGAGGGCGATGAGAGGCGCCGGCACGCGCCCGTTGTAACGGCGGAGCCTGGGCACCCTGAAAAGAGCGTCCCCCAGGCGCCAGGAGGCCGCGGCGAACCCGACAAGAGCCACGAGCCCTGCCACGACGATGACCACGCTGAACGCGGCGAGGCCCACTTGGAGCGCGGCAGGCACTCCGACGAAGCCTGCGCTTCGAAGGGTCGCGACCGAGCCAAGGAAGACGACCCACGCGAGCGCCGCGGCGGACGCCCCGATCCCGAGTACGCCGAGTCCGCTCAAGAGGACACGGAGTTGCGACCGCCAGCCGCCGAGCGACGCGCGGTACGTGCTCACCACCTGCTCGCGCGCGAGGACGAGCGCGGCCGAGGTCGCGAGGAGGGTGAGGAGATAGCCGGCCGCGTCGCGAGCCGTGTCGGTGAGCCCGCGCTGCACCGGGAGGATCGGCTGGCAAGACATGCCTTGACGACGTCCTGGTCGGTGTCGGTCAGAGAGCCTCCGCCGCTCCGGCCAGGAGGTCGGGTCGTTCGGACTACCCGCTCGGCCGTCGCGGTGTTTCGCGTATTCTCGGCCCGCTCCATGGACCTGACCTGGCTCGGTCACGCTTGTTTTCGTATGCGCGGGCGCGAAGGGGTCGTGCTCGCGGATCCGCCCGACCCCAAGTCTGGTCACGCCATAGCCAAGACCGACGCGGCCATCGTGACCATCTCGCACGAGCACCTCGGCCATTCGAGTCTCAAGTCGGTCGGCGGCGAGCCGGTGGTGCTGCGCGGCCCGGGCGAGTACGAGGTCCACGAGGTCCTGGTCACCGGTATCGGGACGTTCCACGACGATTCCAAGGGCTCCGTCCGGGGGCGGAACACCGTGTTCGCGATCCGGTTGGATGACCTCGTCATCTGCCACCTCGGCGACCTCGGCCACGAGCTTCCCGCCGGGGACCTCGAGCGCATCGGCGACGTGGACATCGTGCTCGTCCCGATCTCCGGCGGCGACGTGAACCTCACGGCGGCCAAGGCCGCGGAGGTCATCCACCAGCTCGAGCCGAAGGTCGTCGTGCCGATGTCGTACGACCCCGACGCGAAAAAGGATGCCCACGCCCCCTTCGACCGGCTCCTGCACGAGCTCGGCGTGAAGGAGTTGACGCCGGTACCCAAACTGTCGGTGACGCGCGGGTCGCTGCCCGAGAACGTCCAGGTGGTCGCTCTCGACTCGCGAGCGCGCTGAGGGAGGACGCCATGGGGACGTTGCGCTACCGCGCGGAGATAGGGTGGCTGCTTCAGATCGCGATGCTCATCTTCGTCGTCACCGTACTGATCGGCATCGCGAACGGCACGAAAGTATTCGGCACGCTCGAACGCAACGTCCTCCTTACACACGTTCACGCTGGAACGCTCGGGTGGATCACACTCGGTGTCGCCGCCGCGTGTCTTTGGATCTTCGGCGGCACCGATTCGCGCAGAGCGAACGAGGGCATCGTTCGTGGCCTCGCTATCGCGCTCGTGGGAAGCATCCCTCTCTACGTCGTCGCGTTCTGGAGCGGGAGCTTCATCGCTCGCGCCGCACTTAGCACCCCGGTGTTCGCCGCCATCATCTTCCTTCTCGGCTGGTCGATCGGGGAGGCGCGGCGGATCGGCTTCGGACGTCTGAGCGTGCCTCAGCTCTCGGCCATCGCGGGTCTGGTCTCGCTGGTAATCGGGTCTTCCCTCGGCGTGTACGCGCAGTTCGCGTTTGCGAGGGGCGATCAGTTCGAACCTATGAACATCATCGGTGGCCACATCACCGCTCAGGTCGTCGGCTTCCTGCTGCTTCTCGGCATGGGACTCATCGAGTACTGGCACCGGCCGGTCCCGACGCCCGCGTCATGGGCAGGCCGCATCCAGGTGGGCCTTCTTTTCTTGGGTGCCCTGGCGATCGCTGTCGGCTTCGCGCTCGGTCAACCGCAGGCTGCCGGCGGCGCGGTCCTCCTCGAGGTCCCCGCGCTCGTGATCTTCCTCGTCCGGGTCGGCTGGTCGGCGGTGCGGTCGAGCTGGACACGCGCTGGCAGCTCGCGTCATGCCGCCGTCGCGGTGCCGTTCCTTGTGCTCAACGTCGGCTCGATCATTTACCTGATCCTCGCCCTGTTCGTGCTGAACATCTACAAAGACTTCAGCGAGGTGCCGTCGTCGGTGGCGGTGACCCTCGACCACGCGCTCTTCGTCGGGGTGATGACCAACCTGAACTTCGCGCTCCTCATCGCGTTCACCGCCGACCGCCCGGCCGTACTCCCGTGGGCAGACAACGTGGTCTTCTGGGGCCTGAATGCCGGCGTGGCGGCGTTCATTGTCGTGCTGCTCGCGAACATCACGTTCTTCGAGCGGTTCACTGCCCCGGTCATGGGCCTCGCGATCCTTCTGGGCCTCGTCACTTTCACTCTTCGGTTGTGGGCCCGGTCGTCGCTCGCGCCTGTCCCAACGGCCGCTTGAGCCATCGCGGGCGCCGAGCCAGAGCGAGCTATCCAGCGGAGGATCGCGTAAAGGTGCCCGTCGGCTATACTTTTATTACGTCGCGCCAAAAGCGCGGCGACTTTTTCTGTTCGGAGAGGTTCAGAGTCCGTGTACGCGGTCGTCCGTAGCGGCACCCGTAGCTACCGGGTCGAAGAGGGAGCCACGATCACCGTCGATCGCCGCGCCGGCGACGCCGGCGACGCGGTCATCCTCGACCAGGTCCTGCTGTTCGCCGACGGCGTTCGCGTGCGTGCCGGGACCCCATTCGTGACCGACGCCATCGTCACGGCCCAGATCGTCGGACATGGAAGAGGTCCCAAGATCCGCGTGTTCAAGTACAAGAACAAGACGCGGTCACGGAAGACCCGCGGTCACCGGCAGGACGAAACCACCCTCCGAATCACGAAGATCGAGGCTTAAGGAAATGGCACACAAGAAAGGCGCGGGTTCCACCCGCAACGGACGAGACAGCGCCGGCCAGCGGCTCGGCGTCAAGGAATACGCGGGCGCCCGCGTCGAGGCGGGTGCGATCATCGTCCGTCAGCGCGGGACAAAGGTCCTCCCCGGCAGCAACGTTGGCGTCGGAAAGGACCACACGCTCTTCGCGCTCATCGCGGGGACCGTGGAATTCAAAGCGGCACGAGACGACCGCCGGCGCGTGAGCGTCGTCGCGGTATAGAGGTCAGTCCATGAAAGAAAAAATCCACCCCAAGTACATGCAGGCAAAGATCATCTGCGCCTGCGGTCGCAGCTACACGACCGGGTCGACGAAGCCGGAGCTCCACGTGGAGGTCTGTGCGGGCTGCCATCCGTTCTACACGGGGACGCAGCACATCCTCGACATCCAGGGTCGCGTGGAGCGGTTCACGAAGCGGTACGCGAAGAAAGCGGCCGACGCACCCGCCTCCGCGGAGGCCGCCCCGCACCGTTAGGTGCTGACCGCCCGCGGCCCCGCATGACCGACAAGAAGCACGCGATGCCCGCCCTGTACGGCGGTCAGGCCGTCATCGAAGGCGTGATGATCCGCGGCCGTCGCACTGTCGCGCTCGCCTGCCGCAAGCCGAATGGTGACATCTACCGCTACCGGGAGCCGCTGCGCTCTCCGCTCGTCCGGTCGCATATCGCGCGCCTTCCGTTCGTCCGCGGCGTCGTCGTGCTCTGGGAGTCGCTCGACTACGGGATCCGCATGCTCATGCGCTCGGCCGAGGTGCAGCTCGAGCAAGAGGAGCAGCTCGGGAAGGGCGGGAACACGCTGATCATGGGCGTCGCGCTCGTGGGCGCGCTCCTCCTATTCATCGGCGTGCCGTACCTCGCCACGAGCCTGGCGCGCGCGGTGATCCCGAGCTCGGTCGTCCTCAATGTGACCGAGGGCCTCATTCGTCTCGCTCTGCTCGTCGGGTACCTCGTCGCGATCTCGTTCCTTCCCGACGTGCGGCGCGTCTTCGCCTATCACGGCGCGGAGCACATGACGATCCACGCGTTCGAGCATGGCGATCCACTCACGCCCGCGCGCATCGAGCCCTATCCGACGGCGCACCCGCGCTGCGGCACGGCGTTCCTGCTGCTCGTGGTCGTCGTGTCGATCGTGATCTTCGCGTTCTTGCCACGCGTCAACCTGCTTGTCGATCTCGTCGTGCGCCTCGCGCTCGTCATTCCGGTCGCGTCGATCTCGTACGAGGCGCTCCGTCTCGGCGCGGCGCACGAGCGATCGCCCGTAATGCGCATGCTCGTCGCGCCGGGACTCCTGCTGCAGGGCGTCACCACGCGGCGGCCGGACGCGGGGATGATCGAGGTGGCCGTCGCGTCGCTCGAAGAGGCGATCGCCGGCGACCGCGAGGCGGAGGCCGCGGCATGACCAATGTGCTCACACCTGGACTTCGCCGTCGACTCGAGGGCGTCGAGGGCCGGTACGAGGAGCTCGAGCGCGCGGTGAGCGCGCCGGAGACCACCTCGGACCGCAATCGCATCCGCGAGGTCGGCCAGGAGCTCTCGTCGCTCGCCCCGATCGTCGAGACCATCCGTTCGCTTCGCGATGTCGAGAAGCGGGTAGCGGAGGCGCAACAGCTGTCCGAAGGTGACGACACCGACATGCGCGATCTGGCGATCCAGGAGGTCGCCGAGCTCACGGCCAAAATGACAGAGCTCACGACGCGTCTTCGCGCGCAGCTCGTGCCGCGCGATCCGCTCGACGAAAAGAACGTCATCGTCGAGATCCGCGCGGGCGAAGGTGGGGAAGAGGCTGCGCTATTCGCCGGCGATCTCTACAAGATGTATCTCCGTTACGCGGAGCGTCATCGTTGGAGGACCGAGGAGCTGTCGGCAAGTCGATCAGATAAGGGCGGCTTCAAAGAGGTCATCTTCAAGGTCGCTGGCAGAGGTGCGTACTCGAAGCTGAAGTTCGAGTCTGGCGTCCATCGGGTTCAGCGCGTACCGGCGACCGAGGCGCAAGGTCGCATCCACACGTCGACCGCGACGGTGGCGGTGCTGCCCGAGGCTGAAGAGACCGACCTCGTCATCAACGACGACGACCTCAAGATCGACGTGTACCGCGCCGGCGGCAAAGGCGGGCAGGGCGTGAACACGACCGACTCCGCCGTGCGCATCACGCATCTGCCGACAGGCGAGATCGTCACCTGCCAGGACGAGCGGAGTCAGCTGAAGAACAAGGCGAAGGCTATGGCGGTGCTTCGCTCGCGACTCCTCGCGCGGGCGGCCGAGGAGCGCGCGGCCCGCGAGTCGTCCGCCCGTAACGCCCAGATCGGACGGGGCGAGCGCTCGGAGAAGATGCGCACCTACAACTTCCCGCAGGAC
>VBGU01000014.1:0-6944 GCA_005881085.1 Chloroflexota bacterium
AAGTGGAAAAAGCTCTGGCAGATGAGCGAAGAGGCCATCCGCGACATCCCGACGACGGCGCCGTTCACCGAGACATCGTTCAGCGACTTCATGAAATGGATGCGCTCACCGGGCCTGCGCGAGGACCGCATTTGGATCGCCCGCGACGGCGACACGATCCTGGGTGTCTCGATCCTCTCCTACCCGCCGAAACGGGGAGTGGTGTCCACTGACTGGACCGGGGTCGCGCGCGCCGGGCGCGGCCGGGGAATCGCGCGCGCCGTGAAGTTCGAGACGGTCATGCAGGCGATCGCGTTAGGCGTCGATCGCATTCGGACCGACAACGACTTCAAGAACACGCCGATCCTTCACATCAACGAAACGATGGGCTACCAGAGGCGCGCCGACGGAATCCAATTCATGAAGCCCGCTGCCTAGCGCTTTCGCGACGGGGGGATCCGGCCCGCCGGCGCGGGTGGCACCGGCGAGCGGGTTGTGCGCGAGCCGCGGGTGCCCCGGGGACCCGCCCCGCGGCATGAGCGAAGCGAATGACGCGGATGGCGGGGAGGGTGCGGCGAGAGCGCAACCCCGAGCCGGGGACAGGACCCGCGCCGATACGAGGGATGTCCTGCGTCGCGAGAGCGCTAGGCGATGTGGAAGCGGAAGCTCGCCTCTCGCTGAAAGACTTCGTAGTCGTCGTTATCGTTCCGGAGAAGAGCCGCGCGCAGCTCGGGTCGTGCGTCGAATTCGCCGAATCCCTCGAGCGCCTCGTACGCGGCGAGCGGACTCTTCGTCAAGATGAGAAAGTCGGTCTCTCCCGCGCCGGCGTCGTGGCGGTCGACTTTGCCGGTCTCACCGATCGCCGCCGTGACGCGCTCTTCGAGGACCATGAACTCGTCGAGGTCGCGGTAGGACGAGCCGGGGACCGGAAGGACGAGGAGAAATTCCACTGCTGCGAATCTAGTCGCGCACGCGGCTCGTGCCAGAGCGCGATAGTCCTAACGGCTCGCAGTACTTCGCGCCAGCGTCACGATGGGACCCTCGCGCGCGTTGCTCTCCGCTACGCCGCGCCGAGCTCCTCACGGAGCGACTCGATCACGTAGCTTTGCTCGTCATCGGTCATCGTTGCGAACAGCGGGATCAGCATGGTTGACCGCGCCTTCTCCTCGGTGATCGGGAGCGAGACTTTGCCGACGCGGTCCCGGTAGACCTTCTCCAAATGTGAGGCCATCACGCCGCGGCGCGTAGCGACGCCGCGTCGGAGGAGCCTCGCCATGAGGTCATCGCGGTCGACCGATCGATCGAAGTCCAGGCAATACGACTGGTAGGTGTGGGTCGCGTACGGCGGGGTGTACGGGGTCCGAACCTTCTTCAGGTCCGCAAGCTCACGCGTGTACCGGTCGGCCTTCGCCACGCGGATCCGCAAGAGCTCGTCGAGCCGGCGAATCTGCACCAGCCCGATCGAGGCTTGAATGTCGGTCATGCGGTAGTTGAAGCCGAGCTCGTGATACTCCTCCAGGATCGGCCGGTCGGCCTTGTGGCGGTCGAGATCCGACACGCTCATCGCGTGCGCGCGCAGCCTCCTCGCCTTGTCGGCGAGCGCGTCGTCATCGGTCGTGATCATGCCGCCCTCGCCGGTCGTGATGACCTTGCGCGGGTGGAAGCTGAACACGGTCTGGTGCGCGTTCGAGCCCACGCGCCGACCCTTGTAGGTGCCGCCGATCGTCGGCGCCGCGTCTTCGACGACGTCGATCCCGTGGCGCTTGGCGATGTCGTTGATGGCGTCGATATCGCACCCGAGGCCGATCTGGTCGACCGGCATGAGCGCCTTCGTCTTCTTCGTGATCCGCCTCTCGATGTCGGCGGGGTCCGCGTTGAACGTGCGCGGGTCGACCTCGCAGAAGACGACCGTTGCTCCGGTGTAGAGGATCGCGTTCGCGGATGCGATGAACGTGAACGACGGGACGATCACTTCGTCGCCGGGCCCGATGCCGATCGTCGCGAGCGCAAGATGAAGGCCCGTCGTGCACGAGGTCGTCGCGACCCCGTGCTTCGCCCCGACGTAGGCGGCCACCGCCTTCTCGAACTCGGCGACCTTGGGCCCCTGGGTCACCCACCCGCTCTTGATCGAGTCGTACGGCGCGTGTGCCTCTTCCTCGGTCAACGCGGGCTTCGTGATCGGCACGCTCATCTTTTTCAGCGGCGCGATGGCCATCTTGGACTCCTCTACGCGGTCTGTTTGGGTTTGGCTGCGAGGGACTCGCGCCGCCATGCGATCAGCTTTTTCACTCCGTCGCGAAGATCGGTGCTCGCACTGAATCCAAGCAGCTCTTTTGCACGGCGCGGGTCACCGTAGCGCCGGGCTGGAAGTGCTCCAGCCGGTTGCGGACGATGCTCGAGGCCGACGTTGCTTCCGGTGATATCCAGAAGGATGGCCGCGAGATCGCTCATGCGGGTCTCGATGCCGCTGCAAATGTTGACGACGTCGTCGATCGTTTTGGTATCGCACGCGAGGAGGTTCGCGCGCGCGACATCTCCGACGAAGATGAAGTCGACCGAGGCCGAGCCGTCTCCGAACAGCACGAGCGGCTTGCCCTGGTCGATGAGGTCGAGCCACTTGACCATCACCTCGACGTACGGCGAGCGGATGTCCTGACGGGGGCCGTAGACGTTGAAGTAGCGAAGGATCGTGGTCGGCAGGCCAGTGGCGTGGGCGAACGCTCGGGCCATCTGCTCATTCGCGACCTTGGCCGCGCCGTACACGCGCGTGCCACCGACCGGATGGTCCTCGTCGTACGGGAGGCGGATCGGATCCCCGTAGACGACCGCGGACGAAGCGAGCACGACCCGCCGAACCTTCGCTTCGGACGCCGCTTCGATGACGTTGAACGTGCCATCGACCATCACTTCCTGGCACTCGCGCGGATTTTCCTGACAGCGCGTCCAGCGAAGCGCGGCTTGGTGAAAGACGAGATCGGCGCCCTCGATGTTCGCGCGAACGGCGTCCCGGTTTCGGATGTCCACCTCGACGAGCCGCGCGCGGCCGGTCGCGAGGGCCGCGGCGATGTTGTCGCGGTCGCCGCGCAGAAGCATGTCGATCGCGATGACTTCCGCGGCACCGGCCGCGAGCGCGGCATCGACGACATGCGAGCCGATCGTGCCCGCGCCTCCGGTGACGACGACGCGCGCGCCCGAAAGGCCGCTCACACCGTCTTCTTGGTGAGGCTCATCGTGAGATGGGTGAAGCCTCGATCTTCCGCACCGAGGTCCGTGACGCGCTTCGCGAGAGCTTGATGCGCGTCTCCCGCGGCAACGCTTGGGTCGTCCGGTGCGTCGAAGACGACGACCCACTTCGAATCCTGCTTGCTGATCCGGGCGCCAAGGTCGTCGTCTATGAGGCGCTCGATGGCGCTCAGCGCGCCGTTCACCGTTTCGAATGCGAACGCGTGCTCCACACGCGCGCCAGTCCGGAAGAGAGGCGAGGCGAGCGCGTTCGCTTCGCCCGCCTCGAGCGGGACCACTGTGAACCGCGCCGGGTCCATCCCCGCCTTGCGCAGAGCGTCGACGATCGTCGGGTCGAGCGGCGTTGTGTCACCGGGCGCACGCGGCACCAGGCGGTACTTATTCGTCTTGCCGCCGAACAGGTTCACGTTCTTTGCTGCGGATCCTTCCGGGAGCGCAACAGCTTCGCCGGGACGCCCGCAACGATCGCGTAGTCGGGCACGTCACCGGTCACCACGGCACCGGCGCCGACGATCGCCCCCTGTCCCACGGTGACGCCAGGGAGGAGCACGGCGTTCACGCCGATGTCAGCCCACTTGCCGACGCGCACGGGCTTGATCACGAGGTCGGTCTGGATGATCGGCATGTCGATCGGCTCGCCCGTGTGTTCGCTGCCCAGGACCTTCGCGCCCGGGCCCCAGCCGACATATTCGCCGAGCTCGAGATCGCGGCAATCGAAGTAGCTCTGCGGGCCGATCCACGTGTGCGCGCCGATCGCGCAGTGACCGTCGTGCCGCCCCTGCAGGAACGACTGATTGCCAAGGAAGACCGCATCGCCGATCTCGAAGGTATGCGGGTGCAGGACCAGAACGCCGAGGCCGATGCGTACGCCGTGGCCGAACGATTTGCATAGCGCTCGCAAAAGGAGGCGGCGCTGGCGGGCGCCGTCGGCGCTGTCGACGAACGCCGCGGCGGCGTAGCGTTCGACGAGCGCGTCGCGCGGTTCCCGCTCCCGAAGGCGTGACGACTCCGCGATCTCGTCGGGCGAATCCTGCGTGACTTGCTGAACGCCGTGGACCGCCTTGACGACGCGCGAGCTCAATTGCCCTTCATGAACTCGCGGATCGAGGTCGTGACCCGATCGACCTGGTCGTCCGTGAGCTCTGGGTACATCGGTATCGAGAGGACCTCAGGTGCAAGTCGCTCGGTCACGGGAAGATCGCCTTTGCGGTAGCCGAGGAACTCGGCCGACTGCTGAAGGTGGATAGGCACCGGGTAATGGATCTGCGTGCCGATCCCGCGCTCGCCCAGATACTTCCGTAGATCATCGCGCCGGCCGTTGGGCACCCTGATGCAGTACACGTAAAACACGTGGCGCTCGCCGCTTGGGATCTCCGGCGTGATCACGCCGGAACCTGCGAGAAGCTTTTCGTACGTGCGAGCAAGCTCGCGCCGGCGGGTGTTCCATTCCGGAAGGCGGCGGAGCTTGATCCGCAAGATAGCGGCTTGGATCTCGTCGAGCCGCGCGTTGTACCCGACGACGGGGTGGTAATAGCGGGTGGATTGGCCGTGCTCGCGAAGCGCGCGAAGCTCCTCCGCCAGGCGATCGTCGTTCGTCGTGATGCTCCCAGCTTCGCCGTATGCACCGAGATTCTTTGAGCAGTAGAAGGAAAAGCACCCTACGCGGCCGCTCGCACCGGCCTTGGTCGAACGATCGTCTGTGACGGCGCCGTGCGCTTGCGCGGCATCCTCGATGATCGTGATGTTTCGATCCTGCGCGATCTGGCGGAGCGGCTTCATGTCGACGGTTCGGCCGTACAGATGGACCGGAATGATCGCCTTCGTGCGAGGAGTGATCGCCGCGGCCACGGCGGCCGCATCGATGTTCATCGTGCGCTCGTCGACCTCGACCAGAATCGGCCGCGCATTCGCGTACAGGATCGCTTCGACGGTGGCGAAGAACGTGAACGAAACGGTAATGACTTCATCGCCGGCAGAGACGCCACACGCTCGGATCGCGAGCTGTAGCGCATCGGTGCCGCTGCCGACGCCGACGCTGTGTCTCGTTCCGATGAACGAGGCGAACTCCTGGTCGAACGCTTTCACGTTCGGACCGATGGTGAGCTGCATGCTCTCGAGGACATCGTCGATCGCGCGCCGGACCTCGTCGCGGATCGTTGCGTACTGCGCTTTCAGGTCGACGAGGGGAATTTCCTGTGTGGCGACTGCGGTCATGGCGCTCTGGTCTCCTTCATACCTTCACCCGCTCCGGCAGGTCCTTGAGCCACGCGTAGGCATGCGGGTAGATGCCGACGAAGCACGCGAGGTCGCGGATGTCATCCTTGACCTGCACCGCGGGGTTCCCCGCCCACACCGTGCGCGGCGGCACTGTGTGGCGCACCACGCTCCCGGCACCCACGAGCGCGTCCTCGCCGATCTCGACGCCCGGTAGGATCGTGCTGTTCGCACCGATCCGCGCGCGGCGGCGAACGACGCCGCCCTTCACGCAATCGAGGTACGCGGGGCACTGCGGGTGCGGATCGTCCGTGAAGACCACGTGGGGCCCGAGGAAGACGTCGTCCTCGATCTGCGTCAGCTCGAGGAAGCAACCGGTGTGGATCCGTACGCGCGAGCCGACGCGGTTGCCGAACTCGAGCGACGCGTGCGTTCCAACAGAGACGTCATCGCCGACGACGTTGTCCTCGCGGATCGAAGCGCCCTGTCCCGTCTGGAGGCGCGCGCCGATGCGCGTGCCGGCATAGATCGTGGTGAATGGACGGATGATCGCGCCCGGCCCGATGACGAGCTCGAGCTCGCCTTCCTTCTTGCCGCGAGGCGCGCGGCCGATGATCGTGTACTCGGCGACGATGCTCCCCTCACCGAGTCGGACGTTCGGCGCGACGATCGCAGTCGGGTGGACCGAGGGGGGGACTCGGGACGAGTCCCTCACTTCGCTCATGTCGGGGGATGAGGGGCAGAGCCCCCCAAGTTTGTCATGCGCGGACGGGATCCAGCCGATACGCCACGCGCGCGCCGCCCGACCGGAGTGACCGCATCGCCAGCTCGAGCACCCGGACGACCATGAGTCCGGCCTCGCCGTCGCTTCGCGGCTTCTTGCCGTCGCGAACGCACTCGATGAAGTGGCGCATCTCCACCTGCAGCGCCTCGGTCATCGGAACGCGGGGGCTGTGGATGTCGCCGGCCCGATAGCTGCGTCGAAGCTCGTCGCTCTCGAGCTTGTCCACGCCCTGGTCGTAGATCTTCACCTTCTCGACCGCCTGATTGTCATCGTAGATGACCATCTTTTGTGAGCCGATGACGGTCGTCGTGCGCAGCTTGCTCGGCGCGAGCCACGAGAGGTGCGCGTGGGCGATGGCCCCTGACGGGAAGCCCATGGTGAGGAACACGACGTCCTCGATGTCCGGCTGGACGTAGCAGCCGCCCACGCACTGCACCCACTCGGGCTCCTCCTGGAGCCAGTACAGAACGATCGACGCGTCGTGCGGGCCGAGGTCCCAGAGGACGTTGAAGTCGAACTGATGCAGGCCGAGGTTCACCCGCTGGCTGTCGACGTACTGGACCTTGCCGAGCTCGCCGCGATCGATGATCCCCCGCACGGTCGTGACCGCCGGGTTGTACACGAAGGTGTGACCGACCATGAGCACGCGCCCAGCCCGGCCCGCCGCGGCGACGATGGCTTCGGCGTCGGCCACGGTGCCGGCGAGCGGCTTCTCGACGAACAC
>VBGU01000014.1:7106-7547 GCA_005881085.1 Chloroflexota bacterium
AGGTCGGCGACCGCCACGACGTCCGCACCCGGCGCCTCGCTGAAGTTGCGGACGAGATTCGGTCCCCAGTAGCCGGCGCCGATCACGCCCACGCGGAGCGGGCCGGTCACGCGAAGACCCGGTCTTCGTACGGCACGTTGCCGATGGCGTCCTGCTTCGTCCGGCCCGACGCGAGGAAGTCGGCCATGGCGAGCCCCATCTCCGAGGCGATGTCCATGTCGACGTACTTATACAGGCCCTGTCGACCGCCGGTCACCAATCCCGGAAAGCGCATCAGCTCGGTCATGAGCGTCTCGATCGCGCGCTCGTAGCCGACCATGTACACCGGGTAGCCGAACGTCGAGCGGAGGACGACGGACTCGGCGACCTCTGTCGCTTTGATGAATCCCTCCTGCTCGAGCTCGATCGCGCATGTCCGACCGAGGTCGTCGGGATCGGCGT
>VBGU01000402.1 GCA_005881085.1 Chloroflexota bacterium
TTTGCGTTCGTTCGTGGCCGACGATACGGAGCGCGCCGTGGCGCGGCTTCTTCCGGATTGCGCACTTGCCCGACTCCACATAAGGGCGAAGCATCCTGGGATCGGCGGCGGGCCGCCTCGTCGCACTTCGCGCGCCCGGTATTCGGACGGCGAGACCCCGACCTCGGCTTTGAAACGCCTGCTGAACGATCCGAGACTCGAAAGGCCAACAAGAAGACAAACCTCGGTCACCGTGAGGTTCGCGTTCCGGAGGAGCTCGCGCGCCCGTTCGACGCGGCGTGCCGAAAGGTAGTCGCGGGGCGTCTGTCCGTACGCGTCCCGGAACGCGCGGATGAAGTGGAAACGGGAATATCCCGCCGTCTGCGCGATCGCCTCGAGATCCAGCGGCTCCGCGTAGTCGCGGTCCATCAAGTCCTTCGCATCGCGCAGATGCGCAAGACGCTGGACATCCGGCATCAGCGCGCGAACGTGCTGGGGCGAAGAACTCACGCGGACTGCGGTGGCTGCTGGCACTTCGGACAGAAGTAACTCTTGCGGAACTCGTTGGGGTGGAAGCCGACGTCGATCAAAGTCCCGCACTCGTAGCACGGGAGGCCACGGCGCTCCTGGACCGAGCGGAGCTGGCGGCGGTCGAGCACAAAGCGCGAACGCCGCGGCCCACCGTCGCGATTGCGCCGCAGGAGGTCCCGTGCGGCGAGAACGACGCGACGCAGCTCGGCGTCGTCGAAGTCCGCGATCTTCGTCCAAGGCCACGTGTGCGTGAGGAAGAGCGTCTCGTTCTTGATCTCGTTCCCGATCCCCGAAAGCGTGCGCTGGTCGAGGAGCGCCGTCGAGATCTCGCGGTCGGGCTGTGCGCGCAGCCGACGTAACCCTTCGTCCAGGTCGAAGGCGTCCGCGATCACATCTGGCCCGAGCTCCGGGATGACCGGATGGAGCGCGATCTCGCGCGCGGTCATGAGCTCGACGACCGGCGGCGTCTCGCACGGCGCGACGTACTCGTCGGTGCGGATCACGACGCGCGCCTTCGATGGCGCGAACCACCAGCGCTGATCCGGACGGTACACGTGCCACTGGCCCTGCATGCGCATGTGCGTGTGGAGGACGACGTCCTCGCCGTCGGTGGTGAACGTGATTAGGAGGTGCTTGCCGTTCGACTCCACGGCCTTCACGGTGCCGCCGACGACCTTTCGGCGCGCCGCGGATCCGGTGACGACGCGCCCCGCGAGCGCGCGACGCAGCACGGTGGCCGTGCGAAAGATCGTGTCGCCTTCAGGCACGCCGCGGTCAGGCGCGCGCGACGCGCCGGAGATAGCCGCGCGGCGTCCGCGCGAAGCCGGCCTCGCGCAAAGCGTCCGAGATGGGCGACTCGTCCACGGGACCGCCATCGACGGACTGAATGAAGAGCGTGGTTCGTCTGTCGGGTCCGACCTCGCCGGCGAGTGCGGCCGCGAGTGCCGTGCGTGTCGGCTCGGCATCGGCCTCCTCGGCGACGAACGTGAGGAGCTGCTCCTCGCCTCGGCCGAGCCATCCGGCGAGGCGCCCATCGACGAGGACGACCAACGCACCGGCGGTGCGCATCGGCTTGCGGCCCTCGGCACGCTCGGGCCAAGAGAGCGCGGCCCCGTAGGCGTTCGCGGGATCGGTCGCCGCGAGGACGACGGCGTGCGGCTCTTCGGTCCGCTCGCGCGCCGAGCGCAGGCGATCCACGGCACCCGGCAGCGCGAACTGCGCCGCCCCGAGACCGGCGACGAAGTAGCCGCGCCGGATCCGGCCCGCATCCTCCATCGCTTTCAAAATCCCGTACGCCGCGGCGAAACCGCCGCCCATCCCCTCCGAACGCACGACCTCGCGCGTTAGGACCCCGTGTCGCTCGAGCAGCTGTCTGATCTGCGCGGTCGCGCGCTCGGTCGGGGTGATCGGCGCGTCCCCCGCGGCCTCGGTGAGGGACCACCGTCCGGCGACGTCATCTCGCACGGTGAAGCGATCGAGACTGCGGACGTGCATCGCCCGGCCGACCGAATTGGTTCGGCGCGACCGGCGAAG
>VBGU01000015.1 GCA_005881085.1 Chloroflexota bacterium
CGCTCGTCGCGGCGCAGCAGAAGGCGCGCGACGAGGGCCACGCGCAGCTCGATGTCGAGCATCTCGCCGCGGCGCTCGTCGATCAGCCTGGTGGGATCGTCTCGAGCGTCTTGACGGCGCTGGGCGTGCAGCCACCGCAGCTCTCGTCCGCGCTCGCGACCGAGCTCCAGCGACAACCGACGGTCAGCGGCAATGTGCAGCTCTCCGCAACGGCGCGGCTTGGGCGCGTGCTGCAGCAGGCGCAGAAGGAAGCGGAATCCCTCGGTGACGAGTACGTCTCCACCGAGCATCTCCTTCTCGCCATGACCGAGGACCAGGGCTACACAGGGCAAGCCTTGAAGCGACTGGGCGTGACACACGAGCGCGTTCTGGGCGCACTCAAGGACGTCCGCGGTAACCAGCGCGTCACCGATCAGAACCCCGAAGGGAAATACCAGGCCCTCGACAAATACGGCCGCGACCTCACCGACCTGGCGCGCAAGAACAAGACCGATCCGGTCATCGGGCGCGACGAGGAAATACGGCGCGTCATTCAGGTCTTGTCGCGCCGCACGAAAAACAACCCGGTGCTCATCGGTGAGCCCGGCGTCGGCAAGACCGCGATCGTCGAGGGGCTCGCGCAGCGCATTGTGCGCGGCGACGTGCCCGAAGGCTTGAAGGAGAAGCGCGTGTTCGCGCTCGACATCGGCTCGCTGCTTGCGGGCGCGAAGTACCGCGGCGAATTCGAGGAGCGACTCAAGGCGGTCCTCAAAGAGATCGCCTCGAGCGAGGGGCAGATCATCCTCTTCATCGACGAGCTGCACACGGTGGTCGGCGCCGGAGCGGCCGAGGGGGCCGTCGACGCCGCGAACATGCTGAAGCCGATGCTCGCACGCGGAGAGCTTCACACCATCGGCGCGACCACCCTCGACGAGTACCGCAAGCACATCGAGAAGGACGCGGCCCTCGAGCGGCGCTTCCAGCCCGTGTACGTGGGCGAGCCGACCCTCGAGGACACGATCTCAATACTTCGCGGCCTGCGCGAGCGATACGAGATCCACCACGGCGTCCGCATCCAGGACGCCGCGCTGGTCGCGGCCGCGACGCTCTCGTCGCGCTACATCACCGACCGCTTCCTGCCGGACAAGGCCATCGACCTCGTCGACGAGGCCGCGTCGAAGCTCCGGATGGAGATCGACTCGATGCCGGCGGAGCTCGACGAGGTGGAGCGGGCGATCTCGCGCCTGGAGATCGAGCGCGAGGCGCTCAAGAAAGAGACCGACGCCGCCAGCAAGGAGCGCCTCGGGAAGCTCGAGCGCGAGCTCGCCCACGCCAAGGAAGAGGCGAGCGCGCTGCGCGCGCACTGGCAGCAGGAGAAGGCCGCGATCACCGAGATTCGCGAGAAGCGGCAGCAGCTCGAGGCGATCCGCGCCGATGTCGAGCGCGCCGAGCGGGCTGCGGACTACGCGAAAGCGGCCGAGCTCAAGTACAGCACCGCCGCGAACATCGAAAAAGAAGTCGCGCGCGCCGAGAAGCGGCTCGCGGACCTGCAGAAGAACCAGAAGATGCTCACCGAGGAGGTGACGCCGGAGGACATCGCCGACGTCGTCGCCAAGTGGACCGGCATCCCCGTGACGAAGCTGCTCGAGGGCGAGATCGCCAAGCTCCTGCGTATGGAGTACAACCTCCACGAGCGCGTCGTCGGCCAGGACGAGGCGGTCACGGCGGTCGCGAACGCGGTGCGTCGCGCGCGCGCCGGCATGCAGGACCCGCAACGGCCACTCGGCTCATTCCTTTTCCTCGGTCCGACCGGCGTCGGCAAGACGTTGCTGGCGAAGGCGCTGGCGGAGTTCCTCTTCGACGACGAGAAGTCGCTCGTGCGTCTCGACATGTCCGAGTACATGGAGAAGCACACCGTGGCGCGGCTGATCGGCGCGCCTCCGGGCTACATCGGCTTCGAGGAAGGCGGTCAGCTGACGGAAGCGATCCGCCGCCGGCCGTACTCGGTCCTGCTGCTCGACGAGATCGAGAAGGCCCATCCCGACGTCTTCAACGTCCTTCTCCAGATCCTCGACGACGGGCGGCTCACCGACGGCAAGGGCCGGACCGTCGACTTCAAGAACGTGGTGATCATCATGACGAGCAACGTGGGCTCGACGTTCATCACCGAGCTCGCGGATCAGCAGGACCTTCTCCGCAAGCGCGTCATGGATGCGCTCCGCGGTCAGTTCCGCCCGGAGTTCCTCAATCGGGTCGACGAAATCGTCATCTTCAAGAATCTCGTGACGCAGCAGCTCATGGAGATCGTTGAGAAGGAGACGAAGATCCTCGCGAAGCGGCTCCTAGAGCGGAAGATCACGCTCGACCTTTCCGACAACGGGAAGTCGCTCATCGCGAAGGAGGGCTTCGACCCCGTCTATGGCGCGCGACCGATCAAGCGCACGATCCAGCGGCTCATCATCGATCCGCTCGCGCAGAAGGTGCTCTCCGGAGAGTTCAAGGAAGGCGACACGGTCTTCGTGGACGCACAGGACGGCAAGATCGTCTTCTGGAGCGAGCAGTACGCGCAGGAGAAGGCCCAAGAGCACTCTCCTAACTCTCCTAACGGTGGGCGCGAGCCCGCGGGCGCGGTCGGCCGCGGGAGAAGAACTAGACCGACACTGCGCCGGTGCACCGGACCGCGGCACATCGCGATATACAGAGGTAATGCGCCGTCTCGCCGTCGTGCTGGCGATCGCGGTTTTGTCCTGCGGGGGCGCGATCGGGTCGCCGAGTCCGTCGCCGTCCAGCGTGACCGCGAGCGTCAGCCCGGCCCCGACAGTCGCGCCGACCCCGACCCCGTCGCCGACTCCGCGGGCGATCGGCGCGGTACTCGAGCGCATCGACCCGGCGAAGTTGAACGACCACATGGTCGCGCTCGCCTCGTTCGGATCGCGCGACGTGCGCAACCCGCAACACGCGAACGCCGTCGCCTACTTGAAAGAGCAGCTCGATGCCATTCCGGGCGTCGTCGTGCAGTCGCACCGGGCCGCGTACAACGGCATGTCGCTCGAGAACATCCTGGCGATCGTCGATCCCTTGACGCCGGCACCGTCCGACGGGTGGGTGATGATCTGCGCTCACTACGACTCGATCTCGAACCGCACCCCAGGTTGGAATCCGGCCACGACCGCCGCACCCGGTGCTGATGACAACGGCACCGGCACGGCGGCGCTTCTCGAGTACGCGCGCGTGCTCGCCCAGGAGCGCGGATCGCTCAGGGAGCGGATCGTCCTTGCCTTCTTCGATGGCGAGGAGCTTTTCTTCAAGGGAAGCCTCGCGTACCTCGGGTCGCTCGGCACGCCGAATCCCTACGCGGCGGTCATCAACATCGACATGGTCGGGTTCAACCCGCTGGCCGATCGGCTCGACCTCATCTGGTACACGGACGGATCCGCCGGTCTGCGCGATCGGATGATCGCCGCGAACGACCGTTATCAGATCGGCGTGTCACCGCTCTTGCCGCAGCTCGCGACGAGCGGCGCGACGATCCTCGACGCGGCCCCGTTCGGCCTCGCCGGGATCCCGGCGGTCGCCATCGTCCAGCGCTACGGCGAGAACGACGCGACCTTCCCCGGCAATTACACGTTCCACACGGTGAACGACACGCCTGACAAGATCACCAACAAGCGCCTGTGGCTGAAGGCCGCGAAGCTCACCCTCGCGACGGCGCTCGAGCTCGCGCGCTAAGCACGCACGGTCTGGCGGCGTGAGCGCCACGATCGCCAGGTCCAGAACGCCCCGGTGATCGCGAGGATGGTGCAACCGATCCATGACGCGAGCACGCCGACGGCGACGTCAGCGCGAACCGTGATCGTGGTCTCGTCCTGCGTCGCGGCCCAGCCCACGGCGGCCGCGCAGTACGGCATACCCGCGGCGATTACCAGGATCCCGACCGATGCCCAGAGCCGGAGCGACGAAAAACGCATGCCGCTGGAGCGTAGAAAGCGACCTCACGGTGCGAGGCTCAAAGCGGAATAGATCTGTCGGAGGAATCGACTCGGAACGGTCGCAAGCTTTTGCGTCTCAACGAAGCCGGCCTCGGCGGCGACGTCTCGCCAGGTCTCGAAGGACAGCGGGTGCGGTACCCAGTCGTTGGCGCGATCGCTGTCGTACTCGACGAGCAGCAGCCGCCCGCCGTGCTTGAGGTAGCCGCGCACGAGCGCGAGCACCGCAACTTTGTCGTCGACGAAATGAAGCGAGTTCGCCATAACGACTCCGTCGAGATCGGATAGATCGAGGCGCCGCGTGAAGTCGGCGTTGCGCGCGCGCAGCTCGGCCTGCGGTACCGCGGAGACGAACGCGCTCCGCAGCTCCGCGAGCGCGGCGCGGTCGCGATCGATCGCGTGAATGACTCCGTGCGGGCCGATGAGATCCGCGAGCGCAAGCGTGAACGCACCCGTACCAGCACCGAGGTCCGCCCAGGTGCCGCCTTCGCCCTGCGTCACTCCCCGCGCGAGAAGGGCGACGTGGTCCGCGTGGTTCACGAGCCGAGCTCGCTCTCGCGCCAGCCGTCGGTCGAGAAGGCCAGGGTCACCGGTCCGTCCGCCTCGACACTCAGGAGCATCGCCGCCCCGAACCGGCCCTGACGGACCTCTACGCCAGCGCCGCGAAGGACACCGCAGAACGCGTCGAAGAGGCGTCTTCCCAGCTCGGGCGGGGCCGCCGCCGTGAAATCGGGCCGGCGGCCGTGGCGCGCGTCCCCGTAGAGCGTGAATTGGGGCACGGCGAGGACCATTCCGCCCACGTCCGCGAGAGCGCGCTGCATCTTGCCGGCCTCTTCGAAGATGCGGAGGCCCGCGATCTTCGCGGCCAGGCGCTCGCCGTCCTCAGGGCGGTCCTTCGCGCCGACCCCGAGGAGCACCACGACACCAGATTTGATTTCGGCCACACGCTCGTCGCCGACGTCGACGGTAGCCGAGCGAACGCGCTGCACGATCGCGCGCAGCTAGCGGACCCTTGGGGGCTGGGGGGCGCAGGGGCAGGGGCCCCTGGCGCGCAGCGCCCCCAATGTCACTCCAGCATCCACGGGTTGTCGCCGCGGACGACCGCTTCGACCTCCGGCCCCGAGAGGTGGCCCGGTGTGAACACGGTCATGCTCTTCCCGAGCGGAAGGCGCGTGATGTAGGTGACCTTCCCAAAGCGATAGCCGTGCTGAAACAGGAAGGCCGTCCCGTCGATCTCGATGCGCTGACGATGGGCGGTCGTCGTTCCGGGCACGCCCCGCAGTATGGCTTCTAGTTGCCGAGACCCGGCCAGGGGTCCTCTGGGAAGGCCATCGGAACCGCTGCCCCATCCCAAGGGTCCTCCGGGAAACTCAGCGTCGTCGGAGCGACCGGACGGTCCCAGGGGTCCTCGGGGAAGCTCGACGTCGGGATTTCATCAGCACGGGCGACAGTTCCGAGGAGACCCAGGAACAGGATCGCCATGACCAGCGCTGCCATCGCGCGCGAGCGGAAAGGTCTCATCTCTCTCTCCCCACATTGTCCGCGCCGACAGCGGCCAGTATTCTCCCCCAGTCTAGGCAACCCGAACGCCACGGTGCACGGTCAGTTCGGTCTAGACAGGGGAGCGTCGGTGGCGAGTCTGCCTGAAGCAGCAGTTCAGAAGCCGGTGACCTTGGGGGAGCGGGTTCGCGCCGCTCGCCACGCGCTCGGTTTGAGCCAGGCGCAGCTTGCGGGGGACGAACTGACCAAGGGCTTCATCAGTCAGGTGGAAGCCGGTCTCGTTCGTCCGTCCCTGCGCTCCCTTCAGATCATCGCCACACGGCTCGGGCGAAGCCTCGACTACTTCATCGGCGACGAGTCGCTGGCGGGCGCGAAGCGCCGCGTTTTCCACCGTCTCGCTGCCCAGGCCGCCGTCGAGCGCCGCGACTGGCCCGCGGTCCGACACGAGGCGATGGCTGCCTTGGCGCAGCAGGCGCAAGGGCCCGAGCGCGCCACGCTGCTTCGGTTCCTCGCCGCCGCGGACACCGGGGAGGGTAAGCGAGAACAAGCGTTCGAACGACTCGCCGAAGCCATGGCACTGGTCGACGCCAACAGCGACGCGACCGAGTTGGCCCACCTCCTGGCAGCCCGCGGCGTGCTCTACGTGGAGCATGGCCAGCTCGCGGCGGGCGCCGAATCGCTCGAGGCGGCGCGCGACGTCATGGAGCAGCGGGAGATCACCGATCCACGACTGCGCGCGAGGACGCTCGTCCACCTGGGCACGGTCTACCGCCGACTCCATCGCACCGTGAAGGCGCTGGCCACATATGAGCTCGCGCTCGCCGTCGCGTCGCGCTCCAGCGAGCTTCGGCTCGCGGGGCAAAGCTACATGGGAGTCGCCGTCGCGCTCTACGACGCGGGCGAGCTCGACGGCGCGATCGCGAACTATCAGCGCGCGCTCGGACTCTTCGAGCGCGTGTCGGACACCGCGGTCGAGCTTTCTGTCATGCAGTCGCTCGCGACGGTCCAGTTCGAACACGGCGACATGACCGCTGCTCGCGAGACCGTCGACCGGTGCAGCGAACGCGCCGCCCTCGCCGGGGACCTTCGCGTGGGCGCGATCGTCGATGTCCTGCGTGCACGCATCACTCTCGAGGAAGGCGATGCCGAGAAGGCCCTCCGTCTTGCTGAAAGTGCCGAGGAGCGGCTGGCCGATCTCGGCGACCACCGCCAGCAGGCCGACGCGCTGCGGGTCGCCGCCGCCGCCGCTCACGCGCGTGGCGACTACGCCTCGTCCGACCAGTCCTATCGGAAGGCCATCGAGATCCTCGCTTCGATCGAGGACCATCCCGATCTCTCAACGCTCGCCGCTGAGTACGCGCAGAAGCTTCGGGCGCGCGGCGATCTCGAGTCCGCGTTCGCATACCTCGAGCTCGCGCGCGATCCGGCCGCCTCTCGCCCCGCGTCCTGATCAAGACAAGCGCCGTAGCATCGGGGCGTGCCCCTGGATGCTCTCGCCGTCGGTAACGACGCCATCGCGAAGGTCCTCGACGAGATCGGCGACCTGATCGAGCTCAAGGGTGAGAACGTTTTCCGCGCGGTCACCTACCGCGCGGCCGCGCGCTCGATACGCGACCTCCGCGAGCCGCTCACCAAGCTCGTCGAGGAGCGCCGACTCAAGGAGATCCCGAAGGTCGGCTCGTCGGTCAGCGAAGCCATCGAACAGATCGTCGCGACCGGCCGATCGAAGCGCCACGACGAGCTTCAAGCCGCCGTCCCGCCCGGGCTCCTGACGCTCCTGCGCGTGCCCGGAGTCGGCCCTGCGACCGCACGGACGATCTACGACCACCTGAAGATCACCACGATCGAAGAGCTCGAGGAAGCCGCGAAGGAACATCGCCTCCAGCAGCTTCCGAAGATCCAGGCGAAGACCGAGGAGAACATCCTCCGCTCGATCGCCGCGCTGAAGCAGCGCACGGGCCGGTCCCTTCTGCACGAGGCGCGCGCGGCCGCGATGACGATGGCCGACTACCTGCGCGCCGAGACCGGCGTCGAGCAGCTCGCGATCGCGGGGAGCCTCCGCCGCTACAAGGAGACGATCGGAGACATCGACATCGTGGTCGCGGGCGACGATGCCGCGCCGATCTTCGAGGTCTTCGCGCGCGCCCCCAGCGTCGAGCGCGTGCTCGCGCGCGGCGATACGAAATGTTCGGTCATCGTTGACCGAGGGCTGCAGATCGATCTCCGGGTCGTCCCGGCGCGGTCGTTCGGAGCGGCACTCCTTTATTTCACCGGATCGAAGGAGCACAACGTCCGCCTGCGCGGCCTGGCTCTGCGCCGAAAGCTGCTGCTTAACGAGTACGGCCTGTACCGCATCGGCGCGGAGGAGCGCGGTCAGGAGATCGCCTCGATCACCGAGGAGGACGTCTACTCCGCGCTCGAGATGGACTTCATCCCGCCCGAGCTCCGCGAGGATCGGGGCGAAGTCGACGCCGCGAAGGCGCACACGCTGCCCAAGCTGGTGAAGCTCGATCAGGTGCGCGGCGATCTGCACACCCACACGAACTGGACCGACGGACGCGATCCGCTCGCCGATATGGCGCGGCGAGCACTCGCGAAGGGCTACGCCTACCTCGCGGTGACCGACCACTCGCCTGGCCTCGGCATGACCAACGGTCTTTCGCCCGAGCGGATCGAGGTGCGGCTCGCCGAAGCGGCGCGCCTGAACGCGGAGCTTGCGCCATTCCGCATCATCGTCGGCACGGAGGTCGACATCCGTGCGAACGGCGCGCTCGACTATTCCGACGCGCTTCTCGCGAAGTTCGACATCGTGAGCGCTTCGGTGCACTCGTCGTTCGGGCAGACGCGCGAGCAGATGACCGCGCGAGTCGTTGGCGCGATGCGCCACCCGCTCGTGACGGCGCTCTCGCATCCCACCGGTCGCCTTCTGGAAAAGCGCGAGCCGCACGCGGTCGACCTCGACGCGGTCATCGACGCCGCAGTCGAGACCGGCACGTGGATCGAGGTGAACGGGGGACCCGAGCGGCTCGACCTACCCGACACGTGGATTCGCAAGGCCGTCGACCGCGGGGCGACGCTCGTCGCCAACTCGGATGCGCACGCGATCGAGGAGCTCGACTGGATGGACCTCGCGGTAGGGACCGCGCGACGTGGGTGGGCGCCGGACGGGAGGCTCGCAAACGTACGCGAGCTCGACGCGATGCTCGCATCGCGGAAGAAGCGCTGATGGCGCGCGCCCGGTTCGTAGTGCACGGCGCCGTTCAGGGGGTGAACTTCCGCACGACCGCGGTGCGCGAGGCACTGCGCCTGGCGATCACGGGCCGGGTCTGGAATCGCGACGACGGGTCGGTCGAGCTGATCGCCGAAGGAAGCGGCGGCGCGCTCGCGTTGCTGCAGAACTGGTTGAACGAGGGTCCTCCGGGCGCGGATGTGCGCGAGGTCGAGCGGACGGAGCTTGGCGGGAAGCCACGCTACGAGGGCTTCAACATCACCTGGAGCGCGCCCCGAGGGGACTAGCGGCGGCGCTTCCTTCGGCGGCCCGGCTTCGGGAAGTAGGCCTGACGGCGGCGCTCGCGCTCCCAGGCCGCCTCGCGCGGTGGCAGGTACGTCCAGTACATGTACACGACGAGCGCGATGTTCGCGGCTATCGACACCGCGATCACCCAGAAGGACACGCCCGCTCGCAACAGCACGAGGTACCAGATGAGAAAGACGACGTTCGTCCAGAAGGCCCATGGCCGGACGCCGAGCTCGGGCGGAGGCGTGGTCCGGCTGCGCCAGTTGTACCAAACAATGTTCGCGATCAGCGACACCGCCACGGCGATCACCGCCGGCCAA
>VBGU01000052.1 GCA_005881085.1 Chloroflexota bacterium
GTTCTAGATGAAGTGGACCCACTCGATGTTGAGCGGGCCAACGATTCCCAGAGCACTCGCGCCGGAAAGATGCAGCACATGGATCTGGACCATCTGCGCGACGTGTTCGATGAGGTGCGCAGTCTGGGTGAGCGCGAGGAGGCCGAGGAGCATGGTCCACCCCGTCGCGACGAGCCGGTCGGCATGCGCCGCCGGGCGCGCGGTCACTCTTAGTCGACGACTCCGGCGAACCGCCGGACGAGCTCGATGATGTCGTCCGAGAGCCTGCGCACCTCACGCACCGCGTCCGTCATCGTGGCGACCTCGATCCGGCCGCCTCGCAGCACGGGCAGCACGCCGGATCGGCCGGCGTCAACCAGGTCGGCCGCTGCGTTGCCGAACCGCGTGGCCCGCAGCCGGTCCACCGCGGTGGGCGAACCGCCCCGCTGCAGGTGGCCGAGCACGACCTGCCGGGCCTCGATCCCGGTGCGCTGTTCGATGAGCCGAGCAAGGACGGCGCCGATCGCGCGCTGATCGAGGCGGACGTGACCGAAGGCGTCGTGGTCCACGGCCGTCTCAGCCTCGAGGCCGTCGATCACCGCCGCCTCCGAGACGACAACGAGGATGTCGGGGTCGCCGATCGCGCGATGCCGCTTCATCGTCCGAACGACCTGCTCGCTCGTGATCTGGATCTCAGGAACGATGATGAGATCGGCTCCGCCCGCGAGCCCGCCGTATGCCGCGACCCAGCCCGTGTCGCGACCCATCGCCTCGACGACGACCACGCGGTGATGCGCGCTCGCCGTCGTGCGGAGCCGGTCGAGGGCGTCGGCGACGACCGTGACCGCCGTGTCGAAGCCGATGCAGTAGTCGGTCTCGGACAGATCGTTGTCGACGGTCTTCGGGACACCGATCACGCGAATGCGTTGCTCGTGTAGCCACTGCGCGACGCCGAGCGTGTCGTTGCCGCCGATCGCGACGAGTGCGTCGATGCGCCAGCGCCGGATGCTGTCGAGGACCGCGCGGCGAGACGCCTCGTCCTTACGCGGATCCGTCCGGGAAGTGCCGAGGATGGTCCCGCCTTCGCTCAGGATGCGATTCGCGTCCCTGACTCCGAGGGGACGTGGCTCGGCTTCACCGAGCAGGCCGGCCCAGCCGTCCGCGATGCCGAGCACGTCATGACCGAGTGCGGTCGCGCGCAGGACGACCGCGCGGATCGCCGCATTCAACCCGGGGGCGTCGCCGCCGCCGGTGAGGACTCCGATGCGCAACGCTAAGTGCGAAGCCTCATTCGTCGAAAGACTAGGGCTTCGTCTCCTTCTTCTGTCGTTCGAGAGCCCGCTCGAGCTCTTCGGGGCTGATCGCCCGCATGATCGCGAGAACCTCGCCCAGCCTGCGCGGATGACCGCGCGCTTCATAGAAGCGCTGCCGCTCGAGCGCTTCGGCAAGCTGCTCGTGGCTGAGGATCCCTTCGTCGATGAGGTACTGGCCCAGCGTCTGGACGGCCGGCGGCTCGCCGAGAATGCCGCGGAGGGTGTTGATGAGGTCGATCGGGCCGAATGGCTTCACCAGGTAATGGGAAGCGCCCGCGGCGAGACCCGCTTTGCGGTCGGCCGAGCTGTCGCGTGCCGTCAGCATCACGACCGGGATCGCCTTCGTCGCCGGGTCGCCCTTCAGGAGCTTGCAGACATCGAACCCGGTGGGCCCGTTGTCCTCGTCGAAGTTCACGTCCAGCAATACCGCGCGCGGTGGGTCGCGGTGGGCGAGATCGACGGTCTGGTCCGGGGTCGCGGCTTCAGCGATGGTCCAGCCCTGCGTGGACAGAGTGATCCGGACCATGTCGCGTATGAACCGTTGATCGTCCGCAACCAGGATGTCGGTCACCGCACCTCGCAGCGCTTGCGAGCCTAACGAAGGCGAGCGCGGCTTTACAGCCCTCGAACCTGAGACCTAAACTCGTTCGCAACAACTTCATACGCGTTGCCGGCCAGAGGTGCGGTCACAAGCAGTAGTACCGCGGAGGAACGAGCTTCCGCCAGATGCGGTGCGAACGGTGCGACCGCCGAAGCCAGAGGTCCGTCTCGGGATCTCCGGCTGGTCCGCTTTTCCGGAAGGAGACGGACTGTCGCGACGGAGGAAACTCCACCGCGAAGCGCTGCCGTGTGACCAAGCTCTCACGAGTAGCTCGGTGGCACGTTCGCGCACCGGGCTTTCTTTTTGGAAAGGCCCCGGTGTCCTCTAGCCGCATAGGACGCGGCTAACGCCGCGTCCGAAGAGGGTCGCAGGGACGGGGGCAGGGGCCCCCGTAGCGCGAAGCGCAGCCTGCAAAAAAAGGAGGCACGGTGCCGATCGAGCGATTCGCGATCATCGACTCCACGCTCCGCGAGGGGGAGCAGTTCTCGAACGCGCACTTCACGACGGCGGACAAGATCGCCATCGCGAAGATGCTCGACGCGTTCGGGGTCGAGTACATCGAGCTCACCTCGCCGGTGGCGTCTCCCCAGTCGTTCGAGGATTGCCGGACGATCGCCGCGCTCCCGCTCCGAGCGAAGGTGCTGACGCACGTGCGCTGCCACATGGACGACGCGCGCGTTGCCGTCCAGACGTGCGTCGACGGCATCGACATTCTCTTCGGGACGTCCTCCATCCTGCGCGAGTTCAGCCACGGCAAGAGCGTCGACGAGATCATCGATGACGCGTGCGAGGTGATCGCCTTCATCCGCGATCATGGCAAGGAGGTCCGCTTCTCGAGCGAGGACAGCTTCCGATCGACGGAGGGCGATCTCCTCAAGGTGTACACGGCCGTCGATCGGATGGGCGTGAACCGTGTCGGCGTCGCGGACACCGTCGGCATCGCGACCCCGAGGCAGTGCTACGCGCTCGCCGTCGAGCTCCGTCATCACGTGAAATGCGACATCGAGTTCCACGGCCACAACGACACCGGATGCGCCATCGCGAACAGCTACGCGATCCTCGAAGGCGGCGCGACCCACATCGACACGAGCGTGCTCGGAATCGGTGAACGCAACGGGATCACGCCGCTCGGCGGTTTCGTCGCGCGGATGTACGCCGACGACCCGGCCGCGATCCGCAAGAAATACGACCTTCCCAAGCTGCGGGACCTGGACGAGCTTATCGCGTCGCTGGTCGGGATCGAGATCCCCTATAACAACTTCGTGACCGGCAAGTACGCCTTCCACCACAAGGCCGGCATGCACACGAAGGCCATCTACCTGAACCCCAACAGCTACGAGATCCTGGACCCCGCCGATTTTGGCCTCGAACGAACGATCAACGTCGCGCATCGCCTCACCGGGAAGCACGCGATCGACCACCGCGCCAAAGAGCTCGGCCTCGAGTTCGGCGAGGACGAGCTGCGCAAGATCACGCGCCGCATCAAGACGCTCGCCGACTCCGGGCCGCTGTCGATGGACCAGCTCGATTCGCTCCTGAGGGAGTGGGTCGTTGCCTAAGACCCTCGCCGAGAAGATCCTCTCGCGGGTTGCCGCGCGCGACGCGAAGGCCGGCGATCTCGTCATCGCGCCGGTGTCGCGCGTCATGGTCCACGACTCGGTCATCGACGCGGTCATCGCCGGTCTGCGCGACCTCGGGAAAGAGCGCGTGTGGAACACGACGAAGGTCGCCGTGTTCGTCGACCACGCCGCGCCCGCGCCGACGCCGGTCGTCGCGGATTCCCATCGTGTCCTCCGCGAGTGGGTGAGAGCGCAGGGGATCGCCACCTTCTACGACGCGGGCGAGGGCGTGTGCCACCAGATCATGGTCGAGGAGGGCTACTGCGAGCCCGGCACGGTCATCGTCGGCAGCGACTCGCACTCGAACTCGTACGGCGCGGTCGGGGCGTTCGGCGCCGGTATGGGCGCGACGGACGTCGCGGTGGCACTCGCGCTCGGGCGCACCTGGCTCCGCGTTCCAGAGTCCATCAAGGTCACGTTCACCGGCCGCCCGCGCAGGGGCGTGACCATGAAGGACGCGATCATGCGCGTCGTGCGCGAGATCGGGACCGACGGTGCGCGCTACGCGTGCGTCGAGTTCCACGGCGCGGGCTCGCTGCCTCAGGGCGACCGGATCACGCTCGCGGGCATGACCACCGAGATGGGCGCCAAGGCCGGGATCGTCGTCGCGACACCCGAGGCGCCGGACTGGCTCTACCCGGATCGTGGCGCGGCGTACGCGAACGAGGTGACCGTAGACCTGTCAACGCTCGAGCCGCAGATCGCGGTGCCGCCGCGGGTCGACCAGGTCGTCGACGTGTCCGCGGCCGTCGGCCAGCCGGTCGACGTGGTCTTCCTCGGTTCCTGCACAAATGGCCGCCTCGTCGACATGCGGCAGGCGGTCGCGGTGCTGCGCGGGCGGCGTGTATCGCCGGAGGTCCGCCTCGAGGTGGTGCCCTCGTCGCGCCGGCAGTTCGAGGACGCCATGGCCGATGGCACACTCCTCGCGCTCTCGGCGGCGGGCGCGGTCATCGGCAGCTCCGGATGCGGACCGTGCCTGGGACGCACCGGCGGCGTGCTCGCGGGACAGGAGATCTGCCTTTCGACGGCGAACCGGAATTACCGCGGACGGATGGGCTCCCCGGACGCGTCGATCTTCATCGGCTCGCCCTACGTCGCCGCGGTCGCCGCGCTCACCAGTGTCATCGACGACCCGCGCCCATATTTGGAGGCCGACGACGAAGAATTCGACGCTCTCGTGGCGCGGCGCCGCTTGGAGCGCGCGGGCCGCGGGGCCGCCTCGGTTCGCTCGGGCGACCGCTCGCGCGAGCTCATGGTCGCGGCCGCGCGAATCGGGGTCGCGGCGGAGATAGACGATTGAATGAGCGAGGAGCGGCTTTGCCGCGACGACCGAGTCAACCAGCCTTGAGCGTGTCTCGCGGCCCCGGCCGCGAGATTGGGAGAGACGATTGAGCAGAGCCTGGGTCTTCGGTGACGACCTCGACACGGATCAGATCGTCCCGGGCCGCTACGCGCCGTTCATGGTCGGCCAGGACAAGTTCCACACGTACGCGTTCTGCGATGCGCGGCCGGGGTTCGCGAAAGAGGTGCGCCCCGGCGATGTCCTGGTGGGCGGCGAGAACTTCGGGTGCGGGAGCTCGCGCGAGTACGCGGTGGCGGCGCTGAAAAAGCACGGCATCGGCGGGATCGTCGCGAAGAATTTCGCGCGGATCTTCTTCCGGAACTGCATCAACCTCGGGATCCCCGTCCTCGAATCGGCGGAGGCGTTGGCGGTCGTGCACGATGGTGACGCGGTGACGCTCGATCTCGCTCTGGGTCTGCTGCGCGCTCCCGCGGGGGAGGCGCGACTGCGCCCGCTCGCGCCCTTCGCGCAGGAGATCCTCGCGGCCGGCGGAGTTGTCGCCTACTTGCGCGAGCATGGAGACTTTCCTCCGGTCGTATGAGCAGCCAGCCCATCGAGATAGTCCAACTCGCTCCGCAGCGCGCGGTCACGATCAGGAGGACCGTGCCGAAGACGGATCTCGGCGCCTTTTTCATGGAGATCTTTCCGAAGCTGCGAGGAGCGATCCGGGCGCAGGGCGCTACGCCCGCGGGTCCGCGGTTCGCCCGCTATTACAACGGCGATCCCGCGGCGTTCGACACCGAGGCCGGTATCCCGTTCACGGGCTCGTTCATGCTCACGGGCGACGAGATACGCGTGACGAGGCTGCCCGCGGGTCGCGCCGCCAAGACCGTGCACATCGGCCCGTACTACACGCTGTCGGAGGAGTACCGCCGTCTAGAGAAATGGCTGGTGGAAGAGGGGCACCGTGCCGGCGAGGGGCCATGGGAGTCCTATCTCGACGATGAGTCGAAGACGCCGGAGAAGCACCTGCGCACCGAGGTCTACTGGCCGATCCGTTGACCTAGGCGAGCTCGATCGCGACCGGGCGTGCGTTCCTCGCCCAGCTCGAAAGATGCTTTCCCTCGCGCCAACCCTGGTACTTGCCGTCGAGGAGCTGACGGGCGAGCTCGTCCTCCTTCGTTCCGGCGCGAACCACGCGTGCCGTTGCGTTCGCGGACTGCGTTCCGATGCGGAGCCGGACGCGCGGTGTCTTTCTCAAGTTTCGGACCCAGTCGGCGCGGTCACCTCCGCCGGAGAGCATGTAGATGCGGCCGTCCTGCAATGCGAACCAGATCTCGACCGTGCGTTCTTTGCCGGTACGCCGCCCGGTCGTCGTGAGGTAGGCAAAGTCGTAGTTCGCGAGTCGCTCGAACATCTCACCACGAGAACGAACGAGGTCGACGTTGGATTCCCCGCCGGGGCAGACTCCGGCCCGTGAGCGTGATCAGCGAACCCTCCGCGCGATCCGCTGACCGGCGTGCCGCTCCGATCGCCTGGGCCGCGATGCTGCTTGGGAGCATCCTGCCGCGAGTCCTCTGGAGCGTGTTCGCGCATGAGGACGCCCCTCCTCTCGTCCTGATCGCTCAGCTGGTCGCTCTCATCGGGCTGAGCAGGCTGAGAGCGGCTCGCCCGGTGCAGGGATACGTCGTCCTTCTCATTGGAATGGTCGCCGGGGATGATGCGTACCAGGTCGTGCGCGGCACGGCCGCCTGGCAGAGCTGGTGGGCTCAGTTGAGCGAGCACGAGCGACTCTTCG
>VBGU01000053.1 GCA_005881085.1 Chloroflexota bacterium
CCGCCGGAGCGAAGGGCTTGGAGACGAAGTCGTCGCATCCGGCCTCGATCGCGCGTGCACGGTCCGACGGGAGCGCCAGCGCCGAGACGGCGATGATCGGGATGCTCGCCGCCCACGGCTCGGTGCGGAGCGAGCGCGTGAGGCTCCAGCCGTCCATCCGCGGAAGCAGGAGATCGACAAGGATCGCGTCGGGCCGCTCGACACGCGCGAGGTCGAGGCCCGCGACCCCGTCGGACGCGACGAGCGCCTCGTGACCCGAGGCGCGAATGATGCGTGACGCGACGTCGAGGTTGTTCGCGTCGTCCTCGACGACGAGCACCCTTGCCATCAGCGGGTCGCTCCGGTCCGTGTCAGGAGCGCGGTCTCGCCGCCGGCCCGGACGCGGATCGGCAGGGTGAAGTGGAAGGTGCTTCCCCGCCCGATCTCGCTGTCGACCCAGATGCGGCCGCCGTGCAGCGTGACGAGGCGCTTGGAGATCGCGAGACCGAGGCCGGTGCCGCCATACCGACGCGTGGTCGAGCTGTCGGCCTGCCGGAACTCATCGAAGACGTAGGCTTGCGCTTCGGGACTGATGCCGACGCCGGTGTCGGAGACCGAGACGGTGACCCAGCCCTCCGCCGCGGTCGCCGCGACCGAGACCATGCCCCGTTCGGTGAACTTCACCGCGTTGGCGAGCATGTTCGCGAGGACCTGGCGGACGCGCGCGCGGTCGGCCCAGACGTTCGGCAGACCCTGGGGGATGAGGGAGCGCACGTGCAGGCCCTTCTCGTCGGCGTGCGGACGGACGAGCTCGAGCGCCTCGTCCGTCACGTCGGTGATGTTGACCTCCTCGATGTTGAGCTCCATCTTGCCGGCCTCGATCTTCGCGAGGTCGAGGAGACCGTTGATGAGACCGAGCAGGTTGTCCGCAGCCTGCGCTACTCGGAAGAGGTCCGTCTGCTGCTGTGCGGTCATCTCGCCGTCGAGGCCGTCAAGCATGAGCTTCGTGTAACCGATGATCGCGTTCATCGGCGTGCGGAGCTCGTGGCTCACCGACGCGAGGAACTCGCTCTTGAGCCGGTTCGCGCGTTCGAGCTGCAGGTTGTTCACGCGCAGCTCGCCGACGAGGTCGGCGTTCTCGTTTGCGACGGAGACCAGACGCGCGATCGTGCGCAGTGCCCGCGCCTGGGTGTCGGTGAGCTCGCGCTGATCGTGGAAGTACGCGGACAGGAGGCCGATGGTGCGGCCGCGCGCGGAGAGCGGAACGTGCGCGACGAATCGCAGATCGCCCGCCGAGACGGCCGAGAGCCGGATGCGGTCGGCCTCCGCCTCGGAGCGAACGAGGACGCGCATTGCGAGCGTCACCGCCGTCTCCGGGTCGATCCCCACCGTCGCGGGCGCGGACAGCCGCCCACCCGAACCATGCGGCGCTCCCGGCGGATCCTCGCGAATGACGATGGCGCCACCGTCCGCGTTCAAAAGGGAGACCATGCGATCGAGCGACCGCGCGAAGATCCGTTCTGCGTCGGTGACACCGACGACCGCGTCCGCGACCTCGTTCACCGCGCGCACCTCGTCGAGGTACTCGCGCTGGGCGCGTTCGCGTTCGTAGAGTGACGCGGCCATCGTGTCGAACGCGCGCTCCAGGGTGCCGATCTCGTGCGACGACACCTGCTGCACGCGCGCCCCGAGGTCGCCCGCCTCGATCCGCTGTGCGGCGTTGGCGAGATTGCCGAGCGGGACCGTGATGCTTCTTGCCGTGCGATAAGCGAGAAGCGTCACGATGCCGACGAGGCCGAGCCCAAGAAGGACGAGGACGCCGATGAGCGTGCGCTGCGCCTGGTCGACGCCCGCCGTCGGGACGAGAACCGCGAGGAGGCCAGGGTTCTGCCGAGAGTACCGGAGCACGCGGAAAATGCCGTAGTAGTTCGTATTGTTCGCGGTCACGTTCTGGATGAGGACATCGCCTTGCTGTGCGTCGACCTCGGCGATGCTCGGGAACATCGGGTTTTCGCCGAAGTCGACCGTTGAGGCGCGGACCTTGCCGTTCCAGATCAGCGCGAGGTCGGCGTCGGAGCGCGTCTTGATGCTCTTCAGGAACTCCGATCCGAGGACGTTGCCCGCCTCCATCATTCCAATCGGATCCTGATTGGCATTCCGGATGACATAAATGGCGCGGATCACGAGGCCCTGAGGCTCATCGAAGAGGACAGCTGATTGCTGGACCCCAGCTTGCGCAAGGGTGACCAGCTCAGGCTGGAACGTGTCGCTCGTTCTCTCCTGGGCAGACGCGATGATCCCTCCGTTGTTGTCGGCAACGCTCATGTCGCCGACTCCGATGCGTGCCTTCACCACCAGGAGGAAGTTCGTCAGGCCATCGGCGTCGCCCAGCTCAGTGAGCTCCCGTGTGGTCGGGAGGCTGGCGACGAGGCTCGCCGCGTTCTGCGCGAGGATCTGTTGGTCGGTGATCTCGTTCAGGGCGACGTCGGCGAGGATGCCCGACTCGTCGGCGAACTGGCTGAGGATCAATTGGTTCGACTCGTAGATCGCGACCGCCACGACCACCACGAGCGCGAGGACGCTCACCAGCACATTTCGGCTGACGAGCGCCCTCAGCAAGCTCGGCGCGAAGAGCTTTTCCATAGCCCGAGCTAGCCTTCCTCCTTGGCGATCACGCGGGCGCCGGTGCGGACTAGAGGCCCGCGAGGATCTTCTGGCCTTCGGATCCTTTTACGAAGTCCAGGAATGCCTTGATCGCGGGCTTGATCTTCGCGGCGTCGGTGGGGTAGACGAAGTACAGCGGCCGGCGCACCTGGTACTTGCCGCTGTTCAGGTTGTCGCGGCTGGCGGCAACTCCGTCGACCGTCACGAACGCGACGGTGGCGTTTCCGAAAGTCGTCGCGTTCATTGTGACCATCCCGATCGACTCTTTGAAGGAGTTGATCGCCTTCACGGTCTCATCGATCGTGGTGACCTCGACCGCTGTCGGCGCATACGTCGGCTTCTTCCCGTCGAAGAAATAGGCCTCGAAGGCGCTGCGAGTCGACGAGCCGGATTCGCGAATGAGGAGCCGGATCTTGCCGGGCGTGCCTCCCACGTCCTTCCAGTCGCTGATCGCACCGGTGAAGATCTTCGCGACCTGGTCCTTGGTCAGCGACTTGATCGGATTGCTCGCGGCGACCGTGACGGCGGTACCGCTGGCGCCGATCGGGAGCGCCTCGACTTTGCCCGCGAGCTTCTCGGCGTCGGTGAGATCGCGGCTGATGTAGCCGAGATCGGTCTCACCGGAGACCACCAGGTTCACGCCCGCGTTCGAACCAACGTCCGCGAGTCCCTGCCAGGTGATCGCCGGATGCTGTTTCTGGAACGCGTCGGCCAGCGCCTTGACGTTGTCGAGCGCCCCGCCGCCGCCGTTGACGATGTACTGCCCAGCGAATGGGTCCGCCGTCGCCGGTGCGGGCAGTCCCGCAGTGCCGCAGCTCATCGCAAAGAGAGCAGCGGTGATGCTCAAAGACACTGTCCGCAAAGAACGCATTCGGGCCCTCCTCATTGGGTCGAATCGTGACATTAGTCTCTGACCTTTGTATAGGCGGGTCTATCCCTCTGACGGCCGATTCACGTTACACATTGGGATATGCATGGGCTAATCCATTTGCTGTACTCGAGACCGAAAGTGGACCAAAAGCGTGCGAAAGCAGGTCATACTCTCGCGGGATGAGCGAAGGTAACCCGGTTCTGCGAGCGCAAACCGCACCACGTCGCATCGCGGACGTCGACGTACGAGGGAGTCGGCGGATCGTGCCGCTCACCCTCCTGGCGGCCGCCGGAATCGGGGTCATCTGGCTCGTCGACATCTCCACAGGGCCGGATTTCGGCTTCGCGATCTTCTACTTGATCCCGATCGGGCTCGCGAGCTGGTGGCTCGGGCGCGCGTCGGCGATGTTCATCGCGCTTCTCGCGACGGTCGCATGGATCTGGGCGGACCTCGTTGCGCGTCCCAGCGTCCTGTTCTCGGCGAGCCTGTGGAACGGGCTCACGCGTGCCGCGATCTTCCTGATGCTCGCCCTACTTATCGACCAGGTACGCCGCGAGCGCATCGCACTGCGGAGCGTCGACGCGCACCGTGAGGAATCGCTCGCGCTCATCGCGCACACGCTGCGCCGTTCCGCCGGTGAGATCGAGTCGGCGATCCCGGATCTCACAAGGGCGCCGGCGCTCTCGGCCGTGGAGCGCAGCGCGATCGACGAGCTCCGCAGGCAGAGCCGCAACTTCAAACGGTTCGCGGATGACGTGCTCGAGGTCGGGCAGCTCGAAGCCGGCCGCTTCCGTCTCAATCGCGCGCGCTTCGATCTGTCGGAATTCGTCGCGACGCTTGTCAAGGAGACCGACCGTGATCGTCTCCAGCTCGTCTCGGAGTCCGACCCCGTGTGGATCGACGCCGACCCGGAGCGTCTGCGGACGGCCATCGAGCACATCCTCAACAACGCGCTTCGCTTCTCTCCCCCAGGCTCGACCGTTCACGTAACGGTCGGACAGCGCGACAACCGCGCCCGCGTCGTCGTGAAAGACCAGGGTGTCGGCCTCGCGCGCGCGCACCTTGGAGTGATCTTCCGGAAATACGGGCGTATCGAGACCCCGGGGACGAAGGACAAGATCGGCGTCGGCCTTGGCCTCTACGTCGCGCGCCTGATCGTCGAGGCGCAGAACGGCTCGGTCTCCGCCAGCAGCGTCGGGCTTGGGCTTGGGTCCACCTTCACGCTGGATCTACCGCTCGCGTCGCACCAAGCCTGAGCGAGACGGAGATAGGGATGGCGAAGATCCTCGTCGTGGAGGACGAGCCCAACAACCTCGAGCTGGCGCTCCGGATCGTCAGGCACGCCGGCCACGAGGCGACCGTGGCGACCGACGGGTTCGCCGCGTTGGAGCTCGCGCGCGAGCACCGGCCGCACCTCATCCTCCTGGACCTCCAGCTACCGAAGCTGGACGGCTGGACGGTCGTGAAGCTCCTGCGCAAAGAGACCTGGGCGAAGAACGTGCCGATCGTGGCGGTGTCCGCTTCCGCGACGCCCGGAGACGAGCACAAAGCGATCGAGGCGGGCTGCACGGCCTTCCTGTCGAAGCCGTATTACCCCGCGGCCCTGCGCGAGATGCTCGCGCACTACCTGCCGGCGGCCTAAAAGGGGCGAGGCCGAGCGACGAGACCATTCATCAGGGCCGCGGGTGGCACGGCGAGGGACGGGCTCTCGCGATGCGCGGGTTCCCCGGGGGACCCGCCCGCGCGACATGAGCGGAGCGAATGGCGCGCCCGGCGGGGAGGGTGCGCGAGCGAGAGACCAGCCCGAGCCGAGACAGGACCCGCGGGCAAAGAAAGAAGGAGAAGCTTCGCGACCCGGGGGTGATTGCCCCTCAACCCTGCCGGGCCCGTCGCCTCTCCTTCTTGAAGAGCGCTGCGGCGAGTGTCAGCGGTGAGGAACCCGGCGTAAATCGGCCCGCTGGTGGAGTGCGCTCTAGCGCATTTGGATTAGGCGCGAGCGCGTGAAGTGCGCTGGGCGGGCTCGTTCCGAGCCTTCTCGAGCTGTTCGAGGAGACGCCGGGACGCGCGGCCCACCTCGCTCACTGCGGCGTCGAAGGCCCTGGTGTTGCGCTGTGACGGCGCGCGGTAGCCGCTGACCTTACGGACGTACTGGAGAGCGGCGGCGGCGATCTCCTCATCGGACGCGGGGCCGTCCGCCCGGCGCAGGGTCTTGATCGATCGGCACATGTCCTTACGTTAGCCGCTTCTACCCAAACCTGGGCATCGCGTTTGACTTCGCGGAACGCTCGGGGGATGTTCGCTTCGTGACCCCGAACGTGGTGCTGCCCCTCCTCTCGTCCGTCGTGAGCTTTGTCTTCGCGGCGGCCGTGCTGGCGCAGTGGTCGCGCCGCCATCGCGGCTTCCAGCTCGTGTGGGCGGTCGGCCTCCTCTGGTACGGGATCAGCGCGGGCACCGAGTTCCTGGGCTCGGCGTTCGGCTGGAACGAGGCGCTCTACCGGACCTGGTACCTCATCGGTGCCTTCTTCGTGGCTGCGTACCTCGGCGCGGGGACGATCGTGCTCCTGGCGCGCACGCGGTTCGGTTATTTCGTCGCCGTGAGCTTTCTGTTCGGTGCGCTCTACGCGTTCGCGATCCGCGGACGGTATCCCGAAGACACGACCGCGTTCGCGGTCGTCCTCGTCGCGTGCATCGCGGCGGCCGTGGCCATAGCGATCGCGACGTGGCGCGCGCGAGCGCTCGTCGCACCGATCGCACTCACGGTGCTCGGCGTCGGCTCGGTCATCGCCGCCGCACTCGTGCTGCGCGCGACCCTCGATGCGACGACCGGCGTTCCGGTGGGCACCGCGATTCCCGGGAACATCCGGATACTCGCCGGGCCGTTCAACATCATCGGGGCGTTCGCTCTCGTGGTGGGCGCGATCTTCAGCGCGTACGTGTTCATGCCCAAGCAGCGGGTGCTCGGCCGGCGCTCTCTCCCGCCCGTCGTGGCGCAGATCTACGGCGCCCTTGCCGTGGCCGTGAACTTCATCG
>VBGU01000054.1 GCA_005881085.1 Chloroflexota bacterium
CGCGGGTGGCTCCGGCTGGCGTACTAGAAAGAAGCAAGGGCTGGGACCCGCATACGCTTAGGGCATATCGCTTGGAGGACGCAGCCATGAGAATCGCGTGCGCGCTCGCCAACGGATTCGAAGACTCCGAGTTCAAGCAGCCGTACGACGCGCTGAAGCAGGCCGGCCACGAGATCACGATCGTCGGCATGGAGGCCGGTCAACGGCTGAATGGAGACAAGGGGAGAGAGACCGCGGTCGTCGACAAAGCATTCGCCGAGGTGAGCCCGGATCAGTTCGACGCATTGTTCATCCCAGGTGGGTTCTCGCCGGATCGGCTCCGCTCGCAGCAGGCGCCGGTCGCCTTCGTCAAGGCGTTCTTCGAGAAGCAGAAGCCCATCATGGCGATCTGCCATGGTCCTCAGCTCTTCATCACCGCGGGCACGTACAAGGGCCATCGCTTGACGGCGTGGAAGACGATCCAGGGCGATCTCAAGCTGCTCGGTGCGGACGTCGTCGATCAGGACGTCGTCGTCGATCGCAATCTTGTGACGTCGCGCCAGCCGGGAGACCTTCCCGCCTTCATCCGCGAGGGCCTCAAGCTGCTCGAGAAGGTGCCGGCCGCGAGGTAACCTCTGGGCTGAGGTCGCGGCGAAGGGGCTCGTCGACTGACGCCATACGCGAGGCCTGACCCGCGCGCGTTCCTCGCGCGATGCAGCTCTCGCAGGTGCTGGCCGCGCAGGAAGCGCAGCTCGGACGCCTCTACCGGGCAGCCATGCTCAAATGTCGGAACAGTGGCCGATTGTTACCGCGGCTATGGTCGCGGAGCGGATCGCGGAAACACGGGGGTCAAACGCGCGGAAGTGATAACAGCCCGGCTCGTTCAGGACGAGCGCGGGTGGCTCCGACTCGCAGGTTAGTAAAGGACCGAGGATCGCCCGCCGGACCTCGGTTCAGGCAGGAGCAATGTTTGGCTCGCCAATCGTCGTCGATAGAGTTCACGAGTTCGAGACTCATCGCTGTGAATGAGGCAATAGGCGCCCATCCCGGTATGGTTTTCGACTTGACCCTGCCTCTGGATCAAGTGGCGGAAGCGTATCGCGCCATGGACGAACGCCGCGCAATCAAGACGCTATTGCGCCCCTGAGTCACGGGCGAGCGCGGATGGCGCCGGCAGGCGCGCTGAATCCAAAGGGCGGCTGAGCACAGACGCTGTCGTGATGTGGTCGCGCCCCGCCGAAGGAGTGCCAGTGGTGCCAGCGGAGCGGAAGACGGGACTCTACCTTCCCAATGTTGAAACAACCCGGCTGGTCAGGAACGAGCGCGGTTGGCTCCGGTTGGCGAGCTGACACGGAGGCGCAGCGGTCAATAGTCTTGGATCAGCGCGGCGGGGCAGGTCGCAACCTAAAGCGATCGCTAGGAGGGCTATGGGACGGCAGGCGCAGGCATCGGCGTGGGCGGCGTGCCACTCATGAGTGAGCTTCTCGGGATTGTGCGGTTCAAGTTTCACGAGGGCAAGGTCGAGGAGTTCAAGCGGCTCTCGGCTCGGGCGATGGAGATCGTGCGCGCGCAGGACACCGGCACGCTCCAGTACGACACCTACTTCAACGATGACGAGTCGGAAGCCATCGTCATCGAGCGGTTCCGGGACTCGCAGGCGTTGATCGAGCACGGGGAGCACGTCGCGGCGCTCATGGAGCCGATCATCGCGACGGCTTCGGTCTCGGGGGAGCTGCTGGGCGAGTTGAGCCCGAAGCTGCGAGCGAAAATGACTGGCGACGTCCCTCAGCTCTTCAGGCTCTACAGGTCGATGTAGGTGACTCGCGCTGCCACGAAAACCCACGGAGCCAGCCCGCCTTCGCGGTAGCGAGAATCGCGCACGCCGCGATTCGCTAAATTGACTCACATATCAGCCACCACCGCGGCGGTCGGTACTTAATGAACGCCCCCGCCTCAATCAGCATCACACCAGTCCGCGTTGCCGACCTGCTCGCCGAGGGCGAGCGGATGCCGGTCTACGTGCACGTCATCGACCATCCCGATGCGCGCGTGCTGGTCGACACCGGCCTGACGGAGCTGCACCCGGCGGTGGCCGACCTCGATCCCCGCCTCCGTCCCTTGGGCAAGCAGGACTTCGACCTCGCCGGCATAGACATCGTGGTCAACACACACCTGCACTTCGACCACTGCGGCGGCAACCACCTCTTCTCCGGCAGGCCGATCTACGTCCAGCGTCGGGAACTCGACGACGCGCGCAGCGAGGACGACTACACCATTCGCGAGTGGGTCGAGGCGCCCGGCGTGCGGTACGTGCCGGTCGACGGCGAGCTCGAGCTGCTTCCCGGGCTCCGGCTCGTCCCGGCGCCGGGCCACACACGCGGCATGCAGGTGGTCGTCGTCGAGACTGGCGGGCGTCCGGTCGTCGTCGGCGGCGACGTGGCGGTTTGGTTCGGCGAGCTCGACGAGCCGCACACCGAAGGCCAGCTGCGGGTGCGCGCGCTCGACCCCGAGCTGGTCTGGCTCGCGCACGAGCACAAGCCGTGGCGACCCCGCACCGTCTAAGGATTCACGCCAGGCGGCGTGACCGTTCGCCGCACCGGCGCTACGGTTGCGCGTGTGGATATAGAGTCGGGCGGGTCGATTTCGCCTTCGAGTTGATCAAGCTTTGAGGCGAGGCAAGGACAAATGCAGCGACCGACCCTATTTCTGACCGTTGGGTTGCCCGGCACCGGCAAGACCACTGCCGCGCGCCTCATCGAAGCGGAGCACAACGCCCTTCGGCTGACCAAAGACGAGTGGATGAAGGCGCTCTTCGGCCCAGAGAATCCAGCCTCAGCATCAGACGTAATCGAGGGTCGCCTTGTCTGGCTGGGTATGCGTGCTCTGGAGCTCGGGGCCAACGTTGTGCTCGATTTCGGTCTCTGGAGTCGCGACGAACGATCAGCCCTCAGGCAAGCGGCCGCCGACGTTGGGGCCTCGGTCGTGATGTGCTACTTCGAACTCGATCCCGATGAACAGCGGGACCGTCTCGATCAGCGCTTGGGCGAGGCTCCTCATGAGACTTGGCCGATCTCCGACAAAGAGCTCGCTGAGTTCGCCGTGAAGTTCGACATCCCTACCGCGGCTGAGCTCGACGGAAGTGAGCCGGTTGGCCAACCGCCTGATGGCTTCGCGAACTGGGGCGAATGGAGTCGACATCGATGGCCGCCATCAGTTCATTGACTACTCGCTCTGGCAAGCCTCGCGCTTTGAGTGGTGCAGCGATTCGCATGCTCGGGCACGATGTCGACGGCGAGCCAACGCGGATCGGCGATTCGCTCAGGACCGTCTCGGAAGGCGACGCTCACGGCGCCGCGGTTACTTTCTGAGCGGAAGACGGGGGTCAAGCACGCGGAAGTGATAACAACTCGGCTTCTTCAGGATGAGCGCGGATGGCTCCGGCTGGCTAGCTGACCCTGAGCTCCAGACGCGCGGTCATAGGTCGCATCGGCCGGAGCCAGGACTGCCTTGCCGAGGATCAGGTTGTGCGCCTCGCGGGACGCCTCAGGTTGAAGCGTTTGTTGGGCAATGGTTGCGCAGCGGCCCGCTAGCAATCGAACACCGACCAACAGATCCCGTTGCGCAGCCGCTGGTCATCCAGCACAAGATCGCGAATCGCCTCCGGCAGCCGCTCACGCTGCCAGCAGCACTCGCGCTGACCAGCCCGATCGCTATCGCCCTTTGGAGCAGCAGCCCGCGCTGCCTTGATCGCATAGGCGGCGGCACCGAGTTCGTGGGCTGCAACGTGGGCGACCGCCGCAGCCTGGCCAGCGGCGTGCGCCGCGTGTCTCGCAGCTCCGGACAGCTCTCTTGCTGCGCCATTGGCATGGCCCGCTGCCGAGCGTGCTTGAGTCATCGTGATTTCGCCGCGTGTCCACGCCCGAGCCTGCTGCACCGCACGGCGTGGCCTCGGATCCGAGGGCTGGACCGCCTCGAAGAGAGGCAATACGTGCTCAGCGCATTCAGCCGCCCATTGAGCGAGAAGCCGATGATGTGAGTCTTGCAGCGTGCCTCCGCGACGGATGGTGATGAATCTCGGATCGCGCTCCTTGGGAAGGATCACAGTTATCTGCCCACCTTCACTCGGTCTGCCCAGGAACTATTTGTGCGACCCGTCCGAGCGGGATAGTCCGGACAGAAGCCGTCCGCGTAAGACGCAAATCGCCGAACCCGTTGGCGCGGGAGGCTGACCACTTCCTACGACCCCCAAGGTTCCGCTGGATCTGCAGATAGACGCTTGTTCCAGGTTTGGCTTGGGAAGAGACCGCAAGTATGCAATCTGGCTGTTATCGCCGCCGCAGAGTAGGTTGTCGTCCGGTGCAGGCGCAGACCGTCGGTCATCGTGCCAACGTCAACGGCATGCGGATGTATTACGAAGTCTCCGGCACGGGCGATCCGTTGGTCGTGCTGCACGGCGCCTACATGAACATTCCGACGATGGGCGCGATCATCCCTGGGCTCGCCAGGACTCACAAGGTCTACGCGGTCGAGCTGCAGGGACACGGCCGCACGACAGATATCGCCCGGCCGATCACGTACCCGAACCTAGCGGACGATGTCGCCGCCTTCATGGACGCAGCGAGTCTCCTGAAGGCAGACGTGTTCGGCTACTCGATGGGCGCCGAGGTTGGTCTGCAGCTCGCCATCCGGCATCCGGCGAAGGTGAACAAGCTCGTCGCGGCATCCGTCGCTTACGACCTCAAAGGATGGCAGCCGGCGTTCACGGAGATGATCCCGCAGATGACGGTAGAGATGGTCAGCGCGATGCCATTCGCCAAGGACTATCCAAAGCTGGCGGCGAATCCGAATGGCTTCCCGGAGTTTGCGAGGAAACTGATCGCCCTCGAGAAAGAGCCGATGGCCTGGGAAGCAGACGTGAAGGCGTTGAAGACGCCGGTGCTCGTCATCGCCGGCGACGCCGACGTGTCGACGCTCGAGCATTCTGTCGCGATGTTTCGCCTGCTCGGCGGCGGCGGGATGGGCGACATGGTTGACATGGGGAAAGCACCCCCGGCATCTCGACTTGCGATACTGCCGGCGACGTCCCACACGGCCGTCATCACGCAGGTCGATCTGCTTCTTGGATTCATCGAGCCGTTTCTGCAAGGGCGGACGCCGAAGGGATTTTTCGAGCTGTAGTCCGGACGGATCAAGGAGCTCCACGTTGACTCTCAGCTGGCAGGTTCGGTTCAGGGGACTACCCGTCAGCGGTTTCTGTGCGGCACACAGAGGCTGCGGACATATCTAAGAGCGGCGCTTGAGAAGCCGCGGGTACTTTCTGAGCGGAAGACGGGACTCGAACCCGCGACCCCAACCTTGGCCCGGCTCGTCAGAGCGTGCCGCGGTTCAGGGCGACCAGCGTCAGGAACTCATGAAGCAGGGTGCCAGCGAGCAGCGAGGTGACCTCGCCGTGGTCGTATTGGGGCTGAACCTCGACCATGTCGAAGCCGACCAGGTCGAGACCCCGCAGCCCGCGCACCAGCCGGAGCGCATCGCGGCTGCTCGGTCCCCCGACTTCGGGCGTGCCAGTCCCCGGCGCGAAGCCAGGGTCGACGAAATCGATATCGAACGTGAGAAAGACCGGACCTTTGCCGATGCGCTCGACCACCTCCGGCAACACGTCGGCAACGCCTCGCGCGAGTAGTGTCTCGGTCGGAATCAAGTGGAGGCCCAGCGCCCGCGCACCGTCCCGATCCTCGCGCCCATACAGAGAACCTCTGATGCCGATCTGCACCGCCCTCGCGGTATCGATCAAGCCTTCCTCGATCGCACGGCGGCACCAGGTGCCGTGGGTGTAGCGCTCTCCCCAGTAGTTGTCCCAGGTGTCCGTGTGAGAGTCGAAATCGATCAGGCCAACCGGGCCGTGCCGCGTGAAGATCGCGCGGAGCTCTCCCAGGGTTATGGAGTGATCTCCGCCTAGAGCGAGCGGGATCACGCCCGCATCCACAATCGACCTCACCCCTTCTTCGATGACCCCGTACGATGCCTGCACGTTCCCAGGCACCACCGATAGGTCGCCCGCATCGACGGCAGAGACATGCTCGAAGATCTCGATGCCCTGCTCGACGTTGTACGGTCGCAGCAACCGGGATGCTTCTCGGATCGCCGCGGGGCCGAATCTCCCTCCGATCCGATAGCTCACCGCGGTGTCGAAGGGGATCCCGATGAACGCCGCGTCCACGCCCTTCATGTCCGCCACGTTGGGGAGGCGCATGAAGGTCCCGATCCCGGTGAATCTCGCCGCCCGCATCGCGTCGACCGGCCGGTAGCGCGCCGGTCCAGCTCGCTGACGGCTCTCAGGCACGGGCCAGCTCCGACTCCACCGCTTTCAGGCTCTCTTCGTGGATGACGCCGACCACCTGGTTACGCAACTCGGCGAAGCGCGGGCCGGTGAGAGTGTCGAAGGTGCGAGGCCGTGGAATGTCGACCGCGAGCGTGGTCCGGATCCGGCCAGGCCGGCTGGTCATCACGTAGATGACATCCCCGAGGAAGATCGCCTCCTCGATGTCGTGGGTAACGAAGAGCACGGTCTTGCGATAGCGCTGCCAGATGTCGGTCAGCAGCTCCTGCATGATCTGCCTGGTCTGCGCGTCCAGGGCACCGAAGGGTTCATCCATGAGCAGCACTTCGGGATCGCCGGCCAGCGCGCGAGCGATCGCGGCTCGCTGCTTCATGCCACCCGAGAGCACCTTGGGATACGCATCCGCGAAGCCGTCGAGCTTCATGAGGTGGATGAGCTCGCTCGATGTTTTGCGACGCTCCGCCGCGGGGACCTT